>DSCO01000032.1 GCA_011049045.1 Methanomicrobia archaeon
AAAAGAAAAGAAAAGAAAAGAAAAGAAAAGAACAAGAGGATGATGGGCATTGCTTTCTGTGCCCATCACCTCCTTTTTTGCAGCTCGAGCTGAACGGAAGAAAGAGACGAAAACCGCGATATATCCTTCGCACCGGCCCCTACCCGCAGATCATTCACGAGCCGTCATGGAACGCAACCGGTGGCGTCATCACCTGCGAGGACTTCGTGGACCTCAAGCAAGCGGCACGAGTCCTGGATACCGGCGATACGCCTGAGCTGCTGAGCTGAGCAGAAAGTTCAGAAATTCGCACCGACGCAAGCAAGCGCAGACGTCTCCGCCTCGCTTGCTCGTCTGAACGGCAAGTAAGGATCGTAACCACCTAGCGTTTTAACCATGCTTACCAAGCTATTTGCCATATGGTACAGTCAAGGCGGCGGACACCCATTAGCTCTCACGCGTTCTTGCTAATAAGCTAGCGGTCTTGACGAAAATCCGCCTAAAGGGCATGACATAACGGCAAAACGGCTCGACGCGGCATGGATTGCGGTACACGCGATAGTAGTGAATAGTGTGTTTTCCTCACGGCTTCCGCTGCATTCCGCGCCTTCTTCGCCTTTCTTCTGCGTGTTACCGCATTCCGCTATCTTCATAAACGCTGAATGCACGCAGATGTCACCGCCTCATATCGCCGCCGAACGCCTGCGACTGCGGAGCGGATGCAGGACATGCACGTGAGCATGCTCAGCTTCGCTGCGACCTCAGCAACCACGAAGATCCCGGCGAGTGCGTAATACGCTGCAAGTGGGGTGGTCAAAACTGAACGAGGCCGAGATTTTCGCTCCAGTCGCCTCAATCGCGAAGATGCTTACGAGGAGCACAGCGAGCGCGGCAAAGAGCCCGCCTATCCCGAGCTGGTTATCCTCCATTGCTCGGCGCTTATCCTCCGCGGTGCCCGGCGTCATGAGCCCGTCAAAGAAGTCCGCCAGGCCATCAAGATGCAGCAAGCCGGTGAGCAGGTAAAGCGCGACTAGCGTGAGCACCGCGGCAAGCTCGGTCCTCGAACCTAATACTGCAAAGGCGATGAAGGCAACGCCGGCGACCACAAGCCCGATCAAGGCGGCGACAAAGGGGAAGAGAAAACTCTGCTCGATGACGGTGTTTATCCGTACCGCCTTCCTTATAGGTATCTGCGTAAAGAAACTGAGGAGGTCGAGCATGGCACGTCTATCCCTTTCTCCCCACCGGCATGATGCAGAGCGGTCTCTCCTGCTCCTGCATGCCCACGAGCTGCTGCACTTCCGCGTCATCGAACGCGCCGATAGTCACCGTGCCCAGATCCATAGACTCTGCCTGCAGATACACGTTCTGCGCGGCATGACCCACTTCCATATAGACGTATCTGATCCCGCGCTCGCGGTATTTCACGGTCGTGCGATTGAAGACGCCACAGAATACCAGATCGATCGCCGCGGAACCGATACAGCCCTGGCTCAGTGCGGCCTCGGCAAGCTCAGCACGAAGATCGCCCTCGCGCCTCTTCTCCAACTCGTGGGTTGCGGGACGATACCGGTACACGCCCGCGTCCAGGCCTGTGACCGTGCCGACCACAACATAGAGCTCGAGTGGATAGAGCGCGCCCGCAGAGGGCGCGGTTCGTCCGCCCCAGGTCGTCGTTACTCCTTGCGCTGCCCAGAGTAGCTGCGCGAGCTCCTCAATCGTGAGAGCGTCGCCCGAATACGCCCGTAGCGATCTTCTCTGCGCCAGTGCGGCTTCCACTGAGGTGTTACTCGCATATCGCGGTTCGGGCAGTTTCAGTCGTCCCCCGGGCTCCATTTTCGGCATCTCACTCGGTTCGCGCGCAGCGTTCGCTCCGGGCTCGTAGTGCTCAGGTGGCGATACGACCACGAGCAGTAGCGCGATGAGCACGACCACAGCAACAATCACGGCCACGAGCACCAGTTTCGGTCGCATGATTACGCACGTATGATGATTCTTACAAAGATCGCCACGGAAAATATCGTTTGCGGTTGGTCGGGGTAGCGGCTCGAGCAGCGCCATGATCAGTCCACCGCGGATTTTCGTGCTCGCTCAATTGATCGTGGCGGACTCGGTGATGCGCACGATTTTCTCAGAGTAGTGTGGTTGGGTTTGCTGCGTCAGCTTCTTTACCCGCCGGAGTAGTCCCAGCATACCGCACGGTAAAGTACGCGCACGCCGGCTTTATATGTGCATTGCAGAGTACGCCCAGGTCGGGATTTGAACCCGAGTCCGAGCCTCGACAGGGCTCAATGATAGGCCGCTACACCACCCGGGCTTTCGTTCAGTTCTTTATTCTCCTAGACTATATTAATACTTAAATCTTTAGAGGATTGGATGTAACACTACACTTCCAAGAGCGAGAAAGAGAGAGAAGCGAAAGGAGATGGAGGACAATGGCAACACGAGGCAAGAAAGCCGCAGAAAAAGTTAAAGTATTGATGGACAAGACCGAGCGAATACGCAATATCGGGATCATTGCGCATATCGACCACGGCAAGACTACGCTGACCGATAACCTCCTTGCAGGTGCGGGGATCATATCGAATGAACTGGCGGGAGCGCAGCTCTTCACCGATTTCTATTACCTGGAGCAGGAGCGCGGGATCACGATCTTCGCCGCGAATGCCTCCATGGTTTATGACTATAAGGGTACGTCGTATCTCATTAACCTGATTGATACGCCCGGGCACGTGGATTTCGGCGGTGACGTGACACGGGCGCTGCGTGCCGTTGACGGCGCGGTCGTGGTCGTCGATGCTGTGGAGGGCGCGATGCCACAGACCGAGACCGTGATGCGGCAGGCGATGAAGGAGAATGTCAAGCCCGTGCTCTTCATCAACAAGGTCGATCGGATGATCAATGAGCTGAAGGTGGATGCACAGGAGATGCAGAACCGGCTCGGTAAGATCATCACGAAGATGAACAAGCTGATCAAGAGCATGAACCCGGCGAAATATGAAGAGTGGAAGCTCGATGCGGCGACCGGTAATGTCGCGTTTGGCTCCGCATTGTATAACTGGGCCGTGAGCGTCAAAACCATGCAGAGCACCGGCATCGCCTTCAAAGAGGTCTATGATTACTGTAAGGCGGGTACCATGAAGGAGTTGGCGCAGAAATGCCCCGCTCATGTTGCCGTGCTCGATATGGTCACGGAGCACCTGCCCAACCCCCTGGTGGCACAGAAATACCGTGTGCCCGTGATCTGGCGTGGTGATGACACCTCCACGATCGGGAAGGACATGGTCGCGTGTAACCGGGACGGTGATGTCGCCTTTATGGTCACCGATATTTCAGTGGACCCCCATGCAGGCGAAGTGGCAACCGGACGGCTCTTCAGCGGGACGCTGAAGCGCGGTGATGAATTGATCATCTCCGGCCTCTACAAGACGAACCGCATCCAGCAGGTCTGTATCTTTATGGGTGAGGAGCGCGTCGAGGTCGATAACGTGCCCGCAGGTAACATCGCGGGTCTCGCCGGTATGAAGGATGCTATTGTTGGCTCCACGCTCTCGTCGAAGGAGATGACGCCCTTCGAGAGTATCAAGCATTACAGTGAGCCGGTGGTTACCGTCGCGGTCGAGGCGAAGAACACGAAGGACCTGCCGCGCCTGATTGACGTAATCAGGAAGCTGGCAAAGGAAGATCCCTCGATTCGCGTCGAGATCAATGAAGAGACCGGAGAGCACCTGATCTCTGGTATGGGTGAACTCCATCTCGATATCATTACGCACCAAATTAATGTCGATGAGAACGTGCCCATCATCGCATCACCACCCATCGTTGTCTTTAGAGAGACGGTGGAGTCCCCTGCGGGGCCGGTAGAGGGGAAATCGCCGAACCGGCATAATAAGTTCTATTTCGAGGTCGAGCCACTTGAGCCTGCGGTCCTTGAGAAGATACAGTCCGGGGACATTCAGATGGGCAAGGATAAGGTGGCGATGCGTGATCAGCTGATCGAAGCTGGTATGTACAAGGAAGAGGCCAAGAATGTGGTCAGCATCGTCGAAGGCAATATGCTGCTTGACATGACCAAAGGTATCCAGTACCTGCGAGAGACGATGGAACTGGTCATAGAGGGCTTTGAAGAGGTCATGCGTCAGGGACCGCTGGCGAAGGAGAAGTGCCGCGGCATCAAGGTGAAACTCATGGACGTGAAACTGCATGAGGATGCGATCCATCGTGGCCCTGCTCAGGTGATTCCAGCAGTGCGCAGCGCGCTGTTCGCCGCTATCCTGCTCGCTAAGGCGAACTTCCTCGAGCCAGTCCAAACGGTGTTCATCAGCATACCCCAGAACCTGCTCGGGAATGTCACTCACGAGCTACAGGGCAGAAGAGGTCAGATACTGGATATCCAAACCGAGGCCGACATGGTCTCGCTGCAGGCCGAGACTCCCGTAGCGGAGATGTTCGGCTTCGCTGGCGACATCCGTTCGGTAACCGAGGGCCGAGCGCTCTGGAGCACTGAATTCGCGGGCTTCAAACCCATCCCCCAGAACCTCTTTGGTGAGAAGGTGCTGGACGTACGGAAACGGAAAGGGTTGAAGCCGGAGATGCCGCGAGCCGCTGATTTCGTCTCGTAATCCTGGTTAAGCTAAGCAACAGGCAACCGGAATAGATCACGTATGAGGGTGCATCGGCACCCCTACTCTTTATTTACTCACCGGTGCCCGTGACGCCAGGAAGGTGAGATACACCTCACAGACACGTTCGGCCGTGAATCCGATCCAATCTGCAGGGAGGAGCTCTGGTGGAAGCTGCGGATCCACCGAAAAGATACGTGAAAAGGCGTCATTCACCTCGATGCCCTTCAAGAACAGGTAGCTCGGATCGATTTGCTCACCGTGCGCTACACGTTCCCGTATCACCCCCAGCTCTTCGCGATACAGGGCGATGAAGTGACGATATTCGCGCTCCAGCCGTTTGAGATCCCAAATCCTGGGCACGAGCTCTCCAACGCGCCCCCCGCTCTCGTAGCATGCGGAAAAGAACTCGACATGATCCTCAATGCCGTAGTCCGCTATGAGTTCTTTCACCGCCGCATGCTTATCATAGGGCGAGATCATGACGGACGACTGCAGCATGCCATACCCGATGAAGAGCAGGTGCTTCCGCAGCGCATCGCGACTGTACCGCAGGCGCTCGGGGATGTCAAAGGTGACAAGGTGCCACCGGCCATCCCACTCGCGCGCTCGCCGAAGCGCCCGGAAATCTCGCAGGACGAGTGCCGCCTTGCCCTGCTCGGTGAGTGAATACCGTGCTCCCTTATTTTTACGGCGGCTCACCACCAAACCCGCCTTCTTCATCCGGGACAGGGACGTCCGTACCGACGCTTCAGATCCTGAAAAGCTTCTCAGGAGGGTCAGCATCCGTTCGACCGGAACGTCTCGCTCGTGAGACAGGAGGCAGAGGATCGCTTTCTCCACAGAGATCATTATTGATTGCTCGCGCGCTGTATCAAGATGAGATACCACATCAACATATAAATAACCAGCCGATCGCAATTAAAATGTTATATATACTTATAGCCCGGGATCTTACCTGATACCGTGAAGAAAGATGGCCCAGCAGTTAGGTGGAACACCCATCTTGGTGTTGAAGGAAGGGAGTGAACGCACACAGGGAAGAGACGCACAGAGCAGGAACATCCTCGCCGCAAAAGTCATCGCTTCTGCAGTTAAGTCAACTCTAGGGCCCAAAGGGATGGATAAGATGATGGTCGATTCCATGGGGGATATCATCGTCACCAATGACGGCGCGACGATTCTCAAAGAGATGGACATCGAGCATCCCGCGGCAAAGATGATGGTCGAAATCGCGAAGACGCAGGATGACGAGGTCGGCGACGGCACGACGACCGCGGTGGTCACCGCGGGTGAACTCTTGAAACGTGCCGAAGACCTCCTGGAGCAAGATGTGCATCCAACCGTGATCGTCGCGGGGTTTCGGAGCGCTGCGGAGAAGGCCTGCGAGATATTGAGCGACAGTGCACTCGAGGTCTCGACGGCCGATACGGATACGTTGCAGAAGATCGCACAGACCTCGATGACCGGGAAAGGCGCGGGTATAGAGAAAGATCTACTCACCACACTCGCGGTCGATGCCGTGCGCATGGTTGCAGAAGATAATGCGGAGAAGATCGATACTGATCAGATAAAGGTGGAGAAGAAGACCGGCGGCAGGACGGGGGATTCTACCCTGATCCGCGGTATGCTGGTGGATAAAGGGCGGGCGCACCCGGAAATGCCAAAACGAGTGCCGAAAGCGAAAATAGCGCTCGTTAACGCCGCATTCGAGATCGAAAAGACCGAAGTGGACGCGAAAATCGAGATCTCCGCGCCCGACGAGCTGCAAACCTTCCTGGATGAGGAGAGGGGGATGCTCGCGGAGATGGTGAACATGGTGCAGGAAAGCGGAGCGAACGTGCTCTTCTGCCAGAAGGGGATCGACGATCTTGCCCAGGGGTATCTGGCAAAAGCGGATATTATGGCCGTGAAACGGGTTAAAGAGCGCGATTTGAAGTTGCTCGCCCGGGCAACCGGGGGTAAGATCATCACCAGTCTTGATGAGATCAGACCGGAAGATCTTGGCGGGGCCGGCGTGGTGGAAGAAGAGAAGATCGGTGGTGACGAGATGATCTTCGTTAAGGACTGCCGGAACCCGAAATCCGTTTCCATTCTGCTTCGCGGGGGGACAGAGCACGTGCTGGATGAGCTGGAGCGGAGCTTGCATGACGCGTTACGGGTAACCGCATGCGCGCTCGAGGACGGTAAATACGTTCCTGGTGGTGGCGCTCCTGAGATCGAGCTGGCGCTCAGGCTGCGTGACTTTGCGGCAACCGTGGGTGGTCGGGAGCACCTGGCAATCCAGGCCTTTGCCGATGCCATCGAAGTCATTCCGCGCTCACTTGCTGAGAATGCCGGATTGGATCCTATTGACATGCTCGTTGCCCTGCGGTCCGCGCATGAGTCGGGTAAGACGTATGCTGGTCTTGATGTGTACAAAGGAACGATAGCGGACATGCTGAAAGCCGGGGTCATTGAGCCGCTGCGGATAAAGACACAGGCTATTGGATCGGCAGCAGAATCGGCAACGATGGTACTGAGAATCGATGACGTTATTGCGTCTGGTGCAGAGGAGCAGCAGCCGGAAGGTGGCGGTATGCCGCCGGAAGCGGGCTATCCGGGCATGGCTATGGGCGGCGCTTACTAATCGAGAGCTGCTCAGTGCTCAGGGTGGCTATCTAAAAAAACCTGGAGGATGCAACCTCATGCTCGGGTGCGTCGATCTGGGACGGCTGATCACCGTTACGTAGAGCACGAACGAGCATTCAGCAACTCGTGAGCTGCAGCCGCTTTTGCATCTCTTCATACCGGGTTCGAATGGTGATCGGGGTCGTTCCAGCCACCTTGGCGATCGAAGACTCATCCACGGGCTCGCCACTCATTTGTGATGCGAGATAGATCGCAGCACCCGCTGTTCCTGTGGGTGACCACCCTTTCGCCATGCCCATGCCGCCACTCTTACGAATGATCTGTATCGCGCGCTCTCGAACGCTGCTGCTTAAGCCGAGCATGGAGCAGAACCGTGGTATGAAGCGTGCAGGGCTTGCTGGTGCGAGCTTTATCCCCATCTCTTTAATGAGGAACAAGTATGCACGCCGAATCTTCTTCAACGGCATTTTTGAGACCACCACAATCTCCTTCAGGGTTCGAGGTATGCCATACTGCCTGCAGGTGATATAAAGCATTGCCGATATCAGTTCCTCTACACTCCTCCCCTTGATCAGATTTTGGTGCATCGCTTCTCGGTACAAAATGGCAGTCTCTTCTCGCACATCCGCTGGCAACTTGAGCGCCGATGCCATTCGATCCAGCTCGCCAAGCGCGAGGATCAGGGTCTTATCCCCACCCTCCAGACCAATTCGGCCCCGCAACCGAAAGGTCTGCGGAAGTCCTTTTGGGATCGGCGTGCTCAAACCTTTGTTATGGAGTCGATAGCTCAGTGGAGGCCCGGTCCGTACCCGTTGTGCGGCTTGCTCCTGATCGTAAGCGCGCCATTCAGGGCCTTGATCAATCAAAGCTTCCGCTAACACTACCCCGCAATCAGCGCAGTACAGGTCTGCATGCTTGGGATCCATCACGATATGTTTCGAGCCACACTCCGGACACGTACGAATTCGCTCCATACTATACTTATCTTAACAACGTTATCGCATAAAAGACTTTGTTAAATTGAATAATTTTGCCCTAATCGAGCGCTAACCCGTTCCCTGCTCTCGCCAATCTAGCTCCCTGATGCGCGTTTCGCCGCGCGCACTCGCTGATAGGTTCAGATACGTCCTGCCGCGAAACCGGCAAGCAATCGGGTAGCGTACGGACGTTTTGGGGGGCGCTACATTGTCAACGATTCAGCACCTCGAGAACCGCGTCATGCTCTGCTTAATGCTCGTGAAGTCGCGCACGTAGCTGGTCCGAGCACGCCGTGAAGCGGCGGTTTTAGCGGTGTTTCTCACCGAGCCGCACGTACAACAACATCTCTGGTGATCTTCTCCACGTTCGCGGTACGTTCGTTTGGTCTTCAGAGTGATCTAGGGCCAGAGCAATCAGGATACAGAAACGCTGCCCTGAGCGCTCAGAATGC
Source organism: Methanomicrobia archaeon (assembly GCA_011049045.1). NCBI lineage: Archaea > Methanobacteriati > Methanobacteriota > Methanomicrobia > Methanomicrobia archaeon. The sequence continues at coordinate 8,662 of DSCO01000032.1, forward strand.
CAATCGCAGCGTCACTATCTCAAAGGGGTTCAGGGTCAGTTTGAGCGTGGCACCGTCCTGGATCACCTCTTTGGTCAACGCCGGATCTTCCTCCTCCAGCATATTGACCACCGTCACTTCCCGGGGCACCTGGAAGAGCTGTATTTCGGTCTCAGTCTCGCGTCCGTCCGCCTCGTAGAAGCGGAGAATAACGCCTGCCTTGTCCTCAGCTCGCTTCAGTGCCGAGAGCATCACGCTCAACGGTGTGATCTTCAAGAATGAGCGCTGCTGTGGCAGTTTTACGTCACGCGAGAGCTGCATTGCGTCCAGATCGACATTGAACTCCTGTGCCCGGCGGTAAGAGTGTGCAGTTCGCCAATCACCGGCATGCGGATGGATGGCGTACCGGAAGGTGTATCGTTTCAGCTCACGTGCGTCAGGCACCGGTACCGCCGGACCTGCCTTACCATCTGAAGAGAGCATAGAGACGCTCCGGAGCAGGGTGAGATAGATGTTACCGTCCCGCAGCTCGTTCTCGGGTATTCCATGATGGATCACCGTCAGTCCCCGCTCGTCATCAGAATAATCAAGCCATTGCTGTGAGGGGCAGACTCCCCGCGGCGCCTCAACCCAGCTCTCAAACTCATCTTGCTGGTCACACCGATCCTCACTCAGCGGACGGGTAATCGTGCCGAATTGGGTGCCGCAGACATAGCTATCGCTCTTGATATTCGTCGAGAATCGGACTCGCGTTCGCGTGCGCGGGTGCTTGTCCATAAGGGTGGTCACGAAATCGATCCGTGAAAGGCCCTTGTACACCACGATCTTCTTCGAGCACTCTAGGAACCGGTGGCGCCAGATCCGTGGCTCCATCTTCTCCGTCAGCCGGTACGGCCACCGCAGTGAGTAATAATCGGTATCCACGTTGATCACCCGTCGCAGCGGACTCTTATCGATCGAGAAATTCTTTAACCTGAAGGAGCCGTACTTCACGCCCTCGCCCGTCTCAGTCTTCAACGGAATGCACAATTTCTGGCGATGATAGTACAGGTCGCCAGTTTCCTCCTCGAGCACCAGCTCGTTCGCCTTGCACGTGGTGCTGCGGGTAAGCCCGCGCTTATGCACGATGTCGACCAGTCCCGTGACAGGATCCACCTCAACACCAAAGAATCGATTCTCAATGGTATTCCCGTGGATCCGAATGAAATCGGGATCAAAGGGGAGACGGCGCGGATCTCGCTCGATTATTCGGTAGACCTTATACCCCAACGCCGGTACGGTGGCAACAAAACCGAGACGGACGTACTTCAACGAGTCGTCCGTATAGCGCGTGAACCGAATGACCTCCACTTCGATCTCCTCAGTGCCGCATTTCAAGCCGCCGACCGAGATTACGTGCCCGCGCTGAAAGTTCAGATCCATCTCTAACCAGTTCTTGACCTCCCAGGAGAGTGAGTTGAAGACGATAATATCGCCGCTCGCACTCTCTACGCCACCTTCCATGAAGCGTGTGAACCTGCCGAGCTTGGATTCCTCATCCACGAGTTCCGCGAAGATACGCGGGCAGAGTGCGGCCATGTAGGTATTCATGAAACTCAAATACTGCTTCACTTCGTCGTAACCCCGGTCCATACCAGTGCCCGGAATAACATCGTGGAAGGCGATAAAGAGGATCTTCCGCCAGCTCTCACGGAGCTCATCAGAGGGATAGTAGCTGTTGAGGAGCCAGGTGATCGTGCCCCAGCGCTCGACGCAGGTCATCCAGTTCTCGTAGTCTGCGAGCCCCTGCTTGATCCACATCCTGGTCGAGCTGACATCCGGGAAGATCTCCGAGTATCTGCCGGAGTACATCTCTCCCGTTCTGACCACGAGCTCGCGGTCCTTCGTCTCCTGCTCCAGCGCTTCGAAGAATTCGCGTGGCGTGGTCAGCTTCATCAGGGCTTCGTTGCCACGCTTCTTGTTCCAGTCCTCCACGACAGCCGGCGTTTCGGGCTGCGGCATGGTCACCCCGCTTCCGGAAGGCATGAGGATGTGCGAGGTTGCTGCTAACGCTTTGAGCTTCTTGTAGCTCTCTTCCAGCTTCGTCAAATCCAGTCCCGCGCGATAGCCCAGCGGCATCCAGTGGGTAAGGATCTTCGTACCATCCAGGCCCTCCCAGAGGAATTCCGACGGTTTATTCTCCGGTATTCCCCGGCGAAACGCAAGGTACTTATAGCCGCATTTGGTGTAAATCTGGGGCAGCTGCGCATTGAGCCCGAAGCTATCGGCCTGCCACATCACCGGCACGTCAACCCCGAACTTCTCCTTCACGTATTGCTTGCCCACCAGGATCTCGCGTATCAAGGTCTCTCCCGCCGGGAGCATGGTGTCGGCCATCAGGTATTCTCCATCCACGATCTCCAGCTTACCTGCTTTGATCTGCTCGGAAAGCTTCTCGAACAGCTCGGGATACCGATGCTCTACCTCCTCCAGCAGGAAGGTCTGCTCCACAAGGAACCGGTAATTGGTCTTTTCAATGAGCTCTGCCACCTCTTTCAGGATGAGCAGCATATTGATATAGAAGTAGTCTTCCTTCGTGAACGCCCAGATCGCATCATAATGTGTGTGCGGAACGAGATAAATCGTGTCCCGTTCTTCTTCCTTCTTCTCCTCCTTTGCCATAATCCTCAATCCACCACCAATCAGCTAATCGTTTATAAACTTTCGGACGACCTCAACCCAGCCGTTTGGACCCTCGCCCGCGGCTCGATAGAGATTGCGCGCGCCGAACTCGAGCCAGCCACCCTTCTTGTTCCGCACCACCGCCGGCTGATCCACCGCCTGTAACATCGGGATATCGTTCCGGCTATCGCCCACGCCGATGGTCAGCACGGAGCCATATTCGCGCTTGAAGAGTTCCGTAAGCTTCTGCACCGCCCGGCCCTTGTCCGCGTTTTTCCCGTGGATATTGTAATAGCGGCCACCGTGGGTAACGGCAAAGCCCTTCGCTTCGATCTTCGCGACCAGCTCCGCAGCCTTCTCTGGGGGCTCGTCAAAGATGAAGCTTTCATTATACGACTTCCGCTTCGCGCGCACCGCCTGCTCGAGTGTTAAGTTCGCATCCCCGGCCACTTCTTCCGCGGTCATGTCGCCAAAGCCGGTAATGCTGAATCCTGTTTCAGCGCGAATCGCCTGCAGCGCAGCTCGGAGCTCGTTATATGATGCGCCAAGCTCAATAACGCGGTATTTGCCCTGGTTCCGGGCCTCGAACTCGAAGGAGAAATACTGTTCGGGAATGAAGATGGCACCACCATTGTCCACGATGAACGGGTCATGGACACCGAGGAGCTCTTGGTAATACTCGTTCTCCGCCAGGGTTTTTGCCGTGCAAAAAATGATGGGCACCTGATGCCGCTTCACGTGCTCAAGTGCAGGAAGTGCGGGCTCGTAGGAATAGTCCTGGAGGTCCAGCAGCGTTCCGTCAAGGTCAGTGAAGAGCACTTTCTTCAGGGGTTCGTTCACTCCAGCCAAGTCAAGTCCTCCAGGATGCTCTAAATCGTGCGGTCCTTTTCTAGCTCGCTCAGCGATGTGCTCGCGTCCTCACTCTCGAGCGCCTTCCGGCCAAATCGCGCGTATGATTCCGCGGTATTAGCAAGCTGTTCCTCAAACTGAAGAGCGTCCACACCAGCAAAGGAGGGTATGATCTGGTTCTGCCGCGGCTCATTCCATTCCAGCATGTCGCCGAGTTCTTCGAGTATCTTATCGCGCACGTAGTCGTTGCTGAGCTTACTATGGTAGATCGTCTGGAGCGAGTCAAGGAGCATATTACGGATATGCAGGCCGCCTTTCTCCTCATGGATGTGCGGGTTCAACGTCTCGATCTGGAAGATCTCAATGCCCGCTGTTGCCGCCTCCAGGTCAAAATATTCGGTGACGCCCGGCCCGAAATTATCGAACAGGCAGATGAAGTGATACGGCTCAACCGAGTAGCCCGTCGAATAATTCAGGACATCCGCGAGCCTGGTGGTGAGCGCGTGCTCGCCGGCATTTCCGGTGATCAGGATGCGGGTCTCAAACCCGGTGTGCAGCGACAACAGGAGATTGAGGTACTTGTTCGTGGTCTCGCTGACCCGCCCCCACTTCTTGAAGTACAGCTTATCCTCTACCACTTTCGGCTTGTAACGCCAGTGCAGCCGCACCATACTGTAGGGTGACTCAGCCATGCAGAAGCCCGCAGCATAATCGATCACGTATTCGCGAACCGACCCGGGGACATAATTATCGGCGTCTGCGAACCCAATATACTCCTTACCCAGCGCTTTCGCGAGCAGCATACCAATGATCATACCTTCAGCCTTGCCGTCACGCACCACGGAATGCTCATCAAGCAGAGCATCATAACCCGCATCGTAGAGTGCATAGCCGAGATCAGGGTCTTTCTGGTGCACGATAATGAGCTCCTGCTGGGTGATCTCGTGAAGGTTCTGGACCAGGTCACGCTCCAACTTGTACCAGTCCGGTGCTTCCCGTTTACTATTTGAGACCACAATAACCGTGCAGTCGAAGGGGATTGCGCGTAAGACGCCGTCCAGCAGATGGATCTTCTCGTCCTTCGCGGGCACGATAATGGCAAACCGCTTCAGCACGTCCTTGATCACTTCGAAGGGAATGTCCTTTGCTCGGGGATTCATAAATCCCCCCGAATCGATCTTCAAGACGCGTTGCATCTCGTGAATTTTGACCGAACCAAAAATCTCCGTATGCCTCGGAAGTTCCAGGAGCATTTTCAACACCCAATAGTACAATGTGCTTTATTTTATAAATCTGTACTGCTATCCTAAGGTAAGCGAGGAAAGATGCGATGGCGCGTTCCCACGGCGAGCGGAAGAACACGAGGAAGAAATTGAGTAGACGCAAGCGTGAGCGGGGTCTCTCTCCGGTCAGCAGGGCGATCCAGCAGTTTGCAGCGGGCGATCAGGTGCATGTGCACATCGATCCGAGCGTGCATAAGGGCATGCCACATCAGCGATTCCACGGGATGACGGGCACCGTGAAAGGAGAGCGAGGACGCTCATTCATCGTGGAGATCTCGGACGGTAACCGGCAGCACAAGAAAGAACTGTTCGTTCGTGCTGAGCATCTGAGACTGCAGATAGGTTAGGTCAATCTTTGCTCCTGCTTCATCAGTCAGCCCGTCACGGTATGCGATTGTGAGGCTGGTTCTTTCTGCGTGTACGGTCTGTTCGATGACGTGAGCGAACGATAGCGCAACCTGCACGCGCTGGTCGCGACGAATGGGCCCGAAGGGATTCGAACCCTTGACCGCCCGGTTATGAGCCGGGCGCTCTAACCGCTAAGCTACGGGCCCTTGGCTGGTTCTTAGTAGCTCGGGATCATATAAAATTGTTCTGCAGTTCTTCAGCTCGAACCAGTAAGTCTGCGTCTCCCAACGGTAACTGACGATTTTATATGCCTGCCTGAAATAAAGATACTATATAAATGGCATATCCGCATGCATGCCGCACCTATACGATTGTTGGCATTGATCCCGGTACGACGGTAGGCATTGCCATTCTCGATCTTGACGGCAACCCCGTGGATGTATTCAGCGCGAAGAATTATTCGCTCTCTGATGCGATCGCACGGATAATAGCGCGCGGTCGGCCATTGATTATCGCTTCCGATGTCGCACCAACGCCGGCCATGGTGAAGAAGATCGGGAGCTTGATCGCTTCCCGCGTCCCCGAACTGGAGGAATCATTATCCACGGAAGAGAAGCTCGCCTTGACGAAGGGCGAGGGTTTTGTATACCGCAATGCACATGAGCGTGATGCCCTGGCCGCATCATTGCACGCCTTCAAGCACTACAAGGCGAAATTCGCTCAGATCCAGAAGAAAATCCCACCAGGCGTGGATGAAGCGGAGGTGAAGGCGCTCGTAGTCAAAGGCGTCTCGATCAGTGCTGCTATTAACCGACTGCTCATGGCGCGTGAGGAGAAGCGGCGGCGCAGAGATAAGCGTGGTGCAGGCACGAAGGCGCGCGAGGAGCGTGCGGGTGAGGGTAAAGCCGTTCTGCGGTTGCGCCAGCTGCTCAAAGGGAAGGACGAACGCATCGCGCTGCTGGAGGAGCGGACAACGGAGCTCAAGGATCTCCTAGCCGAGCGTGAGCGAGAAATACGACGCTTGAAGCGGAAACTGGATGCCGAGCGCTCGGAACAGCGGCGCGCGTTGAAGAAGAGTGAGCTGATACACGCGCGCGACGTGGAGATCGAACGGTTGCATGCGGAAGTAGCTGCGCGGACGCGAGAGACCGAGGAGTTACAGAGGATCATCGAGCGCTTGAGCGGCAAACGCGAGGTAAAGGGCGGGAAGCGGATCAAGGTCATCCCCGCATTCACACACGACGCGACACAGGAATTCGATCGGAAATACGGGATCGCCCGCGGCGATGTCGTCCTCTTTGAGGACGGGAGTGGCGGCGGGTCGAGCACCGCGGAACTCGTGGCAACGAAGGGCGTGAGTGCGGTCATCTACGGTAAGGAGCTCTCACATTCCGCCGCAGACACTTTCGCAGCACGTAAAATACCCGCACTATCGCTCGACGCCGTGCCGTTGCTCGCAAAGGACGAGGACTTCGCATTCGTTGATCGGCAGGTTCTCGAAGAGCAGGTAGCGGACTGGAAGCAGAAGCTGAAGAAGCGAACTAAAGTGCTCCTGGTTCGATAAGATCAGTTCCCTGAACACCTCAGGATCCTCGTGCTTAGCGGTTCACGTAAACGTATTGCATACGGATCAAAGACAGAATGCTACGCCTATAAATAGGTGCAGGGCTCTACTTATACCCGAGGTGAAGGTGTAAGGATGATAAGCGTGAATGAGTACGGATTGGACGTCTTTGAAGAGATGATGGACTATGCGGACGAATTGCAGGTGGGCATCGAGGAGCTGGAAAACGGGACAACGCTCATAGATGCAGGCGTGAACGAAGCAGGTGGATTTGAAGCCGGGCTGTACGTGTCCCGGATATGTATGGCTGATCTTGCGGATATTACGTTCAGCAGTTTTGACCTCGGTAAGCTGGTTGTGCCAGCGATCGAGCTTACCACTGACCATCCGGTCATTGCGTGCATGGCCTCACAATTCGCCGGGTGGCGGATCAAAGTGGGTAAATTCTTCGGCATGGGCTCGGGACCCGCACGCGCGCTCTCGCTCAATCCGAAGGAGCTGTACGAGAAGATTGACTATAAAGATGAAGCGGATGAGGCGGTGCTCGTCCTGGAGAGCAATAAGATGCCGGACGACGAGGTGACCGCGGAGATCGCGAAAGCATGTAAGATAGAGCCGGAGGATCTGTACATCGTGATGGTGCCCACAGCCTCTATCGCGGGTGCCGTGCAGATCTCGGCACGCGGCATTGAGACTGGCGTCCACCGGCTCGAAGTGCTCGGCATGGATATCAACACCATCAAGCATGCCCACGGGCTCATCCCTATCTCGCCAATCGTCGGCGACGACCTGAAATGCATGGGCGCGACGAACGACTGTATCATGTACTGTGGCCGGATGGGCTACACGGTAGAGTACGAGAACGTTGATGAGCTGAAGGGGTACGTGAAGCAGGTGCCGTCACTGAACTCGAAGGATTACGGACAGCCGTTCTACGTCACCTTTAAGAACGCTGGCTTCGACTTCTACAAGATCGACCCCGCATCATTCGCTCCTGCGGAAGTTACGGTGAACGAGATGAAGAGCGGAAAGACGTTCACCAGCGGGAAGATCAACCCCGAGGTGCTCCTGCAATCATTCGGGATCGAGTCGGTTTAAGACCACGCACACCGGTCTTCCATCCTAATCCTAACTACCGGACTAACGTCGCAGACAGGGACGAGGTGCTCGGTTCGCTCGGCACACACGCACGTAAGCACAGCCGCTTATCGAAGCCGCGACCACACCTCTTTCTCCCCTTCTTTTTCACGCTTCAGTCTTCCCTGCCACGCTGCAGTCTCCAGGATTTCCCTGAGCTGGGTGTACGGTACGTATAAGTCAAATCCGAGCTTCAGAGCCGCCCGTAATTCGCGCAGAGTCAATCCGCGCCCCGTTTTCGCGAGCGTCTGCTCACACAACTCCAGCACGTCCTCAATGATGCTCCAGGGGTAAACGATCCAGGTCCACTCGGGCATCAATTCGCCATAAAAGTCCGGTACGTAGGTGGAGGTGGTCTTGTGGTGCATCGTCACCGTCTTCACCTCGTTCGCACCGGTGGATTCGAGATACGCGGCAATGAGCCGCAAACTATCCCCGGTGTCCGTGACGTCATCGGCAATCAAGACGCGCTTGCCCCGCGCGAGCTCCTGCGCGTTTACATCAAGGCCAAATCTCAGCCGCGCGTCGCCCGTGATCGTGGCCGCCAATCCCCAGTGCTCCACCTTCACGCTCAGGAGCTCCTTGAGCAGGAAGAAATCGCAGAGCACACGCGCTAGATACCAGCCGCCGCGGGCGACACCGATGACCACCTCCGGCCGATAGCCCGCAGCCTTTATCTCAGCACTCGCATCCCTGCAGAGGCTGTACGCGTAGCTCCAATCCACCACCGTGCACCTGAATCGCTCTCGCATCGCGCTCTACCAGTTCGGTACCTACCGTTCCGTTCGTGTGCCTCGCCTCGTTACGTACGGGTTTACTATTTTTGTGCGCGTATTTAAGGTTTTTGTATGACCAGGGAAGAGAAGGCGCGGAAGCCGGAAGCGGTACGCATGAGCGATCTGGCAGAACAGGTAGAGCGGAAGGAACTGCAGCAGTACATGATCGAGACGCTCACCACACTGATCTCGTTTCCCACGTTCGTGCCGCCGGGCAAGCACTATGACGAGATCGTCGACTGGCTGAGCTCGGTGCTCGCAGGGTTTGGATTCGCCTGCGAACGTATCGATATGCCTGAAGAACTCGTCAAAGCGCGGCTCAAGGATGCGGATCTGCGTGGCGTGCGGGCGAATCTGCTCGCCACGAAAGCGTCTGCCGCGCGGGAGAGCGTTGATCTCTACACGCATCTGGATGTGGTGCCTGCGGGTGAGGGCTGGAGTACACCGCCGTTTGAGCCAGTGCTCAAAGACGGTAAGATCTTCGGCCGCGGCGTTGCTGATCCGAAGGGGAATGTTGCAGCACTGCTCACCGCGTTGCACATTATGAAGGAGCAGGGACTCGAGAGCAGGTACTCGCTACGTGTTCTACTGACAACGGACGAGGAGCTCGGGTTGTATTCTGGCTTGTGCTACTTCGCCGATGAAGGTCTCCTGCAGGGCGACTATCTGCTCTGTATGGATACGGATAATGAAGGGATCTGCGTGGCGACGAACGGCGTGCTCAACTGGGAGCTCAGGGTACACGGAAGATCGAGCCATAGCTCGAACCCCTTCCTCGGCATTAATGCGGTCGAACAGGCCGCGCTCGTCGTTCATGAGTTACAGGCACTGAAAGGAACGATTGAGCGCCGGGAGTCGGCAGTACCCTGCAGTCCGGAGATCACGAACCTGACCGGCCAGCAGCATATCAAGCCGGTTTTTAACGTCACCATGATCCACGGCGGGGTGAAGGAGAATCTGATACCACCAAGCTGCAGGATACGTGGCGATCGGCGGTATATCCCCGAGGAATCGGCAGACAACGTGCTAAAGGAGTTTGAAGACGCGGTAGCGGCCATTAAAGCCGAACACCGTATTAACCTGGATCTGACGCCGAAGCCCGGATTTCCGCCCATGTTCACCGATCCGAGCCACGAATGGGTGAGTCGGGTGCAGGCCGCAGCGTCGGACGCATTCGGCGTTCCGAAAGGGATTAATGGCGTTCAGGGTGGGTTAGACGTGGGCTATGCCGTTCAGCAGTCACAGCAGCCGGTGTGCTCATTCGGGGTCTGGCGGTCCACTGAGAGCAACATACACGGGCCCGACGAAAATGTTCGGATTAGCGATCTAACGAACTACGTGAAGTTCCTGCTTCGACTGCTGACCTGACAGGACTAGACGCAATCAATTCCCCGTCGTATCGCGGAAGGTGAGGTGCAAGGACGGATGGGGCAGGAAGGAGCGAGCCATCGGCCGGGTATGCGTGAGAAACTCTTCTTCTTGAGTTCCGGAATCATCATCAGCGTACCGCTGACGCTCTTTCTCAGCTCGCTCAGTGACTATCTCTGTGAGCTGACCGCGGTCTCGCTCATCTACGCAACCATCTGCGCCACCGCGATCTTCACCCCGCTCATCGAGGAATTTGCGAAGGCGTACCCGCTCTTTTACCGACACGGCGAGACGGAACGCTCGCTCTTTACGCTCGGGTTCCTCACGGGTCTGGGCTTTGGCATCTCCGAGTTCTTCCTCTACGTCTTCTCGCTGGGCGTGCCGATACCCGTCCGACTGCCCGGACTATTTTTCCACGCCGCGAGCACCTCGATCGTCGCCTACGGGATTGCCACCAAACAGCCACTACGGTTCTTTCTGATCGCGGTGCTACTCCATTTCACGAACAATGTTACCGCGCTCTTTGGCGTCCTGTGGCTAATCGGCGGGCTGGGTGCGGTATTGTCGAGTAGAGCTCATAGCCTACCTCTTGTTGGAGTACTGGCTCCGAGGTGACTATGAGCCCCCTCACAGAACCGGACGTGAAGTTTTCCCTCATCCGGCTCTTCAGGAGCACATCCTC
>DSCO01000033.1 GCA_011049045.1 Methanomicrobia archaeon
AAAAAGCATCATTTTAAAAGATAAGTTTGTGCTGAAAGAAGGCAATTAGGAGAGAGCAGATGGATAAGGAAGAGCATAGAAAATTTTTGGAAGATTTGGAGTGGAAGAGGAAACATCACTCGGAATTGCTGGAGAAGTATCCAGACATGTGGGTGGCTATTGTGGATAAGAAAGTCGTATCTGCAGGTAAGGACTTGGGAAAGGTGGAGAGTGAAGCGGAAAAGAAGACGGGTATAGAGCGAAAAAAAATACCGGTATCATTTGTTGAAAGCGGAGCCCATATCTATGATCAGATTATTCTTTGAATCGTTTACGGATAAAGAGATTGAAGAAAGAGTTGGAGAAGACTATGAGATTATTCGACTTACATCTCATATCCGATTCCGAACACCAACTGGGTGGTCAAAGATATATGACGCAATAGTTGATACCGGTGCTCATACCCCTGTTATTCCTTTTAACATTTGGAATGACTTAGATATAGACGTGATGGCAAATTATGAGCTCAAAGGTTTGAATCCAAGACGAGAGTGTGCCATACCTTCAATCATCGGTAAAGTTGTTTGTATTTTGTTGGATGACCAGGGAAATCAAAGTGAAGAAATTGAGACCACTTCATTTCTGGCATATACGGATAAAGTTCCGCTTATTGTAGAGTTCAAAAACGTGCTTCCTAAGTTTAAGGTCTGCTTTAATTATGCAAATGGAGATGCTTACTTAATGGAGGAAAACGAATGGAAGATCGATTGAAAGCACTTGAAATCGCCATGGAACGTGAACGGGAAGCCAAAGCGTTTTATTTGGACGCACGTGAGAAGATTACCAACGCCTACGCACAAGATATGTTTCACTCGTTCGCAAAAGAGGAAGAGAAGCATCTGGAAAAGGTCAAGGAAGTGTACAAAAAGCTCAAAAAAGAGCTGAAATGGCCAAGACTGATAACCTCTATCGGTGATGTGGTGAAGACCAAAGCGGTTTTCCCGAGAGAGCTGGAAGAGCTGACTATGACCAAACAGGATGTTGAGGTGAGTTTGGGCATCATAAAACTAGGCTTGGAACGGGAGGAACAAAGCATTAAATTTTATCACGAGCTGGCAGAGAAAGCCACCGATCCTTTTGAAAATCGGTTCTTTATCGCGCTTGAACATGAGGAGCGCGGCCATTATCTCACGCTCTGGGACTACCGCGAGTACCTTGAGGATCCTGAAGGCTGGTTCGCCATGAAAGAGGGCTTCCGGCTGGATGCCGGGTAATCGTTCGTGATCGATGGTCACCCTTTTCGGTATCTCTGGCAGCCCCCGCAGGGCGGCAACCGCGTGGATCATCCAGGAAGCGCTCCGGTACGCCGAGGCGAACTGGCATGCGGAAACGCGGTATTTCTCGGTCCGTGGCAAACAGATCAATTTCTGCATCCACTGTGACCACTGTATTCGCAAAGGGAGCTGCGTGCACGAGGATGCGATGCAGCAGGTTTACGAAGGCTTCGCGTGGGCGGACGCGGTACTCATAGGTACGCCGGTGTATCAGGGCACGCTCAGCGGTCAGACGAAGGTCGTACTCGATCGTATGCGCGCATTCGCAGCAGGCAACCCGCACGGACTCCGTAACAAAGTGGGCGCGGCGGTTGCTGACGGCGGTGATCGTATCGGTGGTCAGGAGATCGCGATCCGTGCCATTACCGACTTTTACGTCATCAACGAGATGCTACCCGCGGGTGGCGGTGCGTTCGGTGCCAACCTCGGTGCGACCTTCTGGTCCCGGGACAAGGGTGCGGAGGGTGTTGCAGCAGATGAGGACGGTCTGAGGAGTCTTCATAAGACCGTCAATCGGCTCATGACCGTTTGCCAACTGATCAAGGAGGGCGGGCCGCGCGTATGAGGGAGCACGTCCGTATCGCCTGGGGTATCACCGGCTCGGGCGACAAGATCATCGAGACGGTCGAGCTCATGGAGCGCCTCACCCGTGAGCACAACCTTGAGGTGCACGTGTATCTCTCGAAAGAGGGTAAGGTGGTCTTGCAGTTTTATAAGCTCTTGACCGCGGTGCAGGAGCGATTTTCGAAGGTGAGTCTCGAAAAGGGGCCGAATGCACCCTTCCTCTCCGGTAAGCTCCAGTTAGGCATCTACGATTTCGTGTTAATCGCGCCCGCAACGGCAAATACCGTGGCCAAGATCGCCTACGGCATCGCGGATTCGCTCATCACCAATTCCGCGGCACAGGCGGTCAAAGCGTATGTTCCCGTCTACATCTTCCCGGTGGACCAGAAAGAGGGCGAGATCGTCACGAAGCTACCCGACGGCCGGGATCTGAAGTTGCGTATGCGGAAAGCGGACGTAGAGAACGTGGAGCGACTCCGGCGCATGGAAGGGATCTACGTCCTGGAGCGTGTCGAAGCGATCGAGGACGTGGTGAAGAAGTTCATGACGATGCGAACAGCCTAACGTAACGAGCACAGGTTTCTACGGTACGGTCTCCGCTGCTCGATTCACTTTTGAATCAGTTGGTCATTATGGTATGCGAACTTATTTTTAGGGTGTGGTAAAAGTGGTAGGTTTTATATAGTCCGGCAAAGAACGTCATGAGAAGTAGCGCACGGAAATACAGCACGGCGATCGATGACTCATCGCGTTAAGCGGTTTTGTGTGATGCTCAGTGCCGATTCACTGATGGCGCTTTTTACCAGATCCCACCTGCAAGGACAGAAGGGAGTAGCTACGGTATGGGAAGAGTGAGGTAACAGATGGTAACAAAAGAGTTAGAAGTGTTGCTGAAAGAGGAGCGGGTTTTTAGACCCTCCGCCGAGATGGTCGAGCGGAGCAACATCACGAAATGGATGGCCGAGCACGAAATCGGGAGCTACGAGGAGTTGCTCGACAAAGCACAGGATATAGACTGGTACTGGAGCGAGGTGGCGAAGGAGCTCGATTGGTACAAGCCGTGGAGTAAGGTGCTCGATGATCGCGAGGCGCCGTTCTACAAGTGGTTCATTGACGGTAAGATGAATATCGTCTATAACGCCCTTGACCGGCATATGGTGACCGGAAACAAGAATAAGGTCGCGTATATCTGGGAGGGCGAGGACGGCGAGGTAAAGAAATTGACGTACCGTGATCTTTACAACGAGGTGAATCGCTTTGCGAACGGCTTAAAGGACCTTGGCGTGGGGCGGGGTGATCGGGTAGCGATCTATCTGCCGATGATCCCGGAGTTGCCGATGGCGATGCTCGCCTGCGCGAAGGTTGGCGCGATCCACTCGGTCGTCTTCTCAGGGTTCAGTGCGAAGGCGTTGCGGGATCGAATCAACGATTGTAAAGCAAAGGTGCTGATCACCGCGGATGGGTTCTACCGTAAGGGCAGCGTGATTAATGCCAAGGAGAGCGCGGACGAAGCGCTGCTGGATGCGCCCACGATCAAGAACATGGTGGTGGTCAATCGCATGCATTTGGAGGACTTAACCATGGTCGAGGATCGCGATATCTACTGGAGTGAGCTCATCGAGGGTGAATCCAAGCATGCGAAGACCGAGGAGATGGACGCAGAGGACATCCTGTATATTCTGTACACCTCGGGGACGACGGGAAAGCCCAAGGGGATCGTGCACATCCATGGAGGCTATGCCGTCGGTATCTATGGCACCCTCAAGTACGTCTTCGACCTGAAGGACGAGGACATCTGGTGGTGCGCCGCTGATGTTGGCTGGGTGACCGGTCATTCGTACATTGTCTACGCGCCGTTGATGCTCGGGGTGACCTCGTTCATGTACGAGGGCGCGCCGGCCTTCCCGCACGGTAACCGGTGGTGGGAGATGATCGAGCGTCACGGCATTACCGTGGTTTATACCGCGCCCACCGCGATCAGAGCCCATATGCGGCTCGGCGATGAATGGCCGAAGAAGAACAATCTCAACGGGCTCCGTTTACTGGGGAGCGTGGGAGAGCCGATAAACCCCGAGGCGTGGATGTGGTACTATAATCTCATCGGTAACGAGCGGTGCCAGATAATGGACACCTGGTGGCAGACGGAGACCGGCATGTTCATGATCTCACCGCTGCCGATAACGCCGCTGAAGCCCGGCTCGGCAACGCGGCCACTGCCCGGCATTGCCGCTGACATCTACAATGAGGACGGCGCATCGGTGACCAACAAGGGCGGGCATCTGGTGATCACGAAGCCGTGGCCCGCGATGCTCCGAACGCTCTACGGCGATCCGGACCGGTATATTAGCGTCTACTGGAGCAGGTTCCCGGGCGTGTATCTGGCCGGGGACGTTGCCCGTAAGGATGAGGATGGCTACTTCTGGATCCAGGGGCGGTCAGACGACGTCGTGAACGTCTCAGGGCACCGGATCGGAACGGCGGAGATCGAATCCTCGCTCGTCAGTCACCAGGCGGTCGCCGAGGCCGCGGCTGTGGGCATCCCGCACGAATTGAAGGGCGAGTCGGTGCGCGTATACACAATCCTGAAGAAGGGCGCGTCACCATCACCCGCGTTGAAGGATGAGTTGCGGAAATGGGTCCGTGCAGAGATCGGCCCGATCGCCGTGCCTGACGAGATCTACTTCGTGGAGGATCTGCCGAAGACCAGGAGTGGGAAGATCATGCGACGGGTGATCAAGGCGAAAGCACGCGGAGAGCCGGTGGGCGACATCTCGACGCTTGCCAACCCGGAAGCTGTCGAGGAACTGGACAGGGCGCAATAAGTAAGCCAGCCCGTCCTTTTATCTTTTTTTGAACACTGACTGACTCCGCCCATAGCGCGTGAGCCACGCATTAGCCGGACCGCGATGGGCGGAATTTACATCCGCATAGGTGCTATCGGAATTCGTGGTGGGGGGACGCGTATATGCGCTTAGGTAAGCGATCTCGAGTGCTGAACGGGCTGAAGGCGCGATACCCGGAGAAATTTGCGCCCGAGGATCGGATCTTCGGACAGATCACCCGTGGTGCGCGCATCTTCATTGGCACGGGCTGTGGTGAGCCACAGTACCTCGTGGGTGCGCTCATTCGGTACGCCGAATCGCACCCGACAGCGATCTTCGATGCGGAGGTCTTTCACGTCTGGACACTCGGGGTCGCGCCCTATACGGACGAGAAATTCCGGCAGAATTTCCGCCATAATTCCTTCTTCATCGGCAACAATACCCGTGAGGCGATCAACCGAGGTCTGGCGGATTACACGCCGATTTTCCTCTCTGAAGTGCCTGATCTCTTCGCACGCCGGATCGTGCCGGTAGATGTCGCGCTCGTGCAGACCTCGCCACCGGATGAGCACGGCTACATGAGCTTCGGTGTCAGTGTGGATATCGTGAAGGCCGCGACCGAGAAGGCGGAATTGGTGATCGCGCAGGTCAATTCCTACATGCCCCGGGTGCATGGCGATAGCTTCATTCATATTGATAACATCGATTTTGTGGTCCCGCACGACGAGCCGTTGCTGGAATACACCGCGGAGCCTGAGGGTGGTGTCGCGCAGCGGCTTGGTGAATACGTTGCGCGGCTCATTCAGAACGGCGATACGATTCAGGTGGGTTATGGCAGCATTCCCAACGCGATTCTCGCGAATCTACAGGAGAAGCAGCATCTGGGTGTGCACACTGAGCTGATCAGTGACGGACTCGTGGATTTGATGAAGCGCGGCGTGATCGACAATAGCAAGAAGACGCTGAACCGCGGTAAGGCGGTTGCCACCTTCTGCATGGGCCGAAAGAAGACCTACGCGTACATTCACGATAATCCCGCGATCGAGTTCCGCACGATCGATTACACGAACAATCCACTGATCATTGCGCAGCACGAGAAGATGACCGCGATCAATACCGCGCTTGAGATCGATCTCACCGGTCAGGCGACGGCGGAATCGCTGGGCAAGCGATTTTATAGTGGCATTGGTGGGCAGGCAGACTTTATGCGTGGTGCCGTGCTGGCGAAGCACGGTAAGGCGATTCTTGCGATACCCGCAACCGCCGAAGGGGGCACCATCTCACGGATCGTGCCCTTCCTCAAGGAGGGCGCGGGTGTGACGCTCAATCGCGGCGATGTGCAGTATGTCGTCACCGAATACGGGATCGCGTACCTGCACGGCAAGAACATCCGGGAGCGTGCTATGGAATTGATCGCGGTGGCACATCCTCAGTTCCAGCCGTGGCTCATCGAGGAAGCGCGCAAGCTCAATTTGATCTATAGCGATCAGGCGTTCATACCGGGCGTGCGCGGCGAGTACCCGGCGGAGCTGGAGACCTATCGAAGGACGAAGACCGGTCTGGACCTGAAGCTGCGACCGGTGAAGATAAGCGACGAGCCGCTCCTGAAAGACTTCTTCTATGCGCTCTCTGACGATAGCCTCTATCAGCGGTTCTTCATCACGCGACGGGCCATCCATCATGACCGGCTTCAGGAGTTCGCGGTCATTGATTACACGACGCAGATGGTGATCCTTGCAGTGCTCGAGGAGGACGGTAAGGAAGAGATCGTGGGTCTGGGGCAATACGCCGTGGATGAAGCGACGCATACCGCTGATGTCGGGTTCGCCGTACGGGACGAGTATCAGAACCGGGGGATCGGCTCTGAGTTGCTCAGGTATTTGACGATCCTGGCGAAGCGGAAAGGGTTGCTCGGATTCACCGCGCAGGTGCTGCTCGATAACCCTGTGATGATGCATGTCTTTGAGCGGGCAGGGTTTGATATTGAGAAGAGCGGTGCGGAAGGGGTATACGATCTGAAGATGCTATTTCGGAAGCAGTGATACGCACGGTCGAGCTCGTCGTGATGGGCAAAGACGGTATAGGTAGGTAGTCATGAGCGTATCCCGTGATCTGAGGTCGGGTAAGGGCCGGCTGTACGCGCCTCCCTGATCGGTTCTACGTGATACGAGCGTGCTGCTCGGCTCGTACCGGTTGAGAAAACCTAAAGAGTTACAAGCAGGATTTATATCTATCAGTTCTTGCGATCCACGGGGGTGGGTAAAAGACAATGAGCATCTTCAAGGCATATGATATCAGGGGCGTTTATCCGACGGAGATCGATGAGCGGGTGGCATTTCGGATCGGTGCGGCGTTTGGGACACGCTATCCAGGCACGATCGCGGTGGGCTGTGATACGCGGTTGAGCGGTCCGCAGTTGAAAGCGGACTTCATCGCAGGGCTCTGCTCTACAGGCGCCGATGCGGTGGATCTCGGTATTGTGACCACGCCCGTTCTGGCCTTTGCGGTGCAGCATCTCGGCTGTGACGGTGGGGTGAACGTCACCGCATCGCACAACCCGAAGGAGTACAATGGCTTCAAGCTCTTCGACGGTACCGCACTGCCGATCAGCTACGAATCGGGCATCGAGCAGGTGCAGCGGATTGCGGAGCGCGGTAACTTCCGGCAGGGTGATGGTGTGGCTTCTACGGTCGCGATCACCGAGCCGTATATCCGGTTCATCAGCAGCCTGGTGCGGTTGAGTGCGCCGTTAGAGATCGTTATTGACGGATCAAACGGTGCGGCAAGCTTGTACGCGCCCGAGGCGTGCAGACGGGCGGGTCTGCGGGTCCACGAACTGAACTGCACACCGGACGGTACGTTCCCGGGGCACGAGCCTGATCCGTCGAAGCCCGCTAATCTGCTCGATGCCGAGCGGAGCGTGCGAGCGCGAGCTGCGGATCTGGGCTTTGTCTTCGACGGCGACGGCGATCGGGTAACTGTGATCGATGAGACGGGCACCGCGATAGAATCGCGCCGGATCTTCTCGCTCCTGGCGCGGCAGGTACTGGTGACCAACCCCGGGGCGACGATCGTCCATGACGCGCTCATGTCGCAGATGGCTATCGAAACGATAGAGCGGTATGGCGGTCAGGCAATTCCCTGCCGGGTCGGTCATACGTATATCGCGCAGAAGATGCGAGCTGAGTCAGCGGCACTTGCAGGCGAGCTCTCCGGTCACTATTATTTTAAAGAGACGTTCTTTGCCGATGATGCGATCCGCGCGAGCCTCAAGGTGGCTGAGATCGTGGCGGCAGCGGGTCGTGGTGTTGCGGAGCTCGTTCGCGAGTTCCCGGACTATCACACGGAGAACGTCCGGGTCACGGTGAAGGATTCGGAGAAGTTCGCGTTTGTAACGAGCCTGCAGGAGGACCTGGCTCGTGAAGGCTACGCCCTGGACACGCTCGACGGCGTTAAGGTCATCTTCGAGTCCGGGTGGGCGCTTTTCCGCGCCTCGAACACGGAGCCGAAGATCTCGATCGCTTACGAGTCGAAGGACGAGGGTGAATTTACTATGATACGGGACTTTGTACATTCTGTTGTTGAGCGGGTGCCACAGGAGTAATTAATGAAGGGTGTTATACTGGCCGCTGGTCGGGGCGAGCGCTTACGGCCACTGACGGATCGTAAGCCGAAGTCGCTGCTCCCTGTTTGTAACAAGCCACTGATCGAGTACCAGCTCGAGCTCCTGCGTGCGCATGGCGTTGATGAGATAGCGGTGGTTGTGGGCTACTTAAAGGAGCAGCTCCAGCTGCCGGATCTCACCGTTTACGAGGATCGCGCGATTTCAGGCACGGCGACAGCGCTCCAGGCCGCGGCGGATTTTATCGATGAGGATTTCATCCTGCTCTATGGCGATCTCTTCGTTGACAGTCCCACCATCTCAGCGCTCGTGGAAACCCGGAATGCGCTAGCCGTTGTTACGGTGCCGGATGTCTCGCGGTATGGTGCAGTCACCTTTGACGGTGGGCGGTTACGCGGGCTACGGGAGAAGACCGGCTCAGGCCCGGGCTACATCAATGCCGGCATGTATCATCTCGAGCCCGGTATTCTGGACGTTCTGGAGCAGATTGAGAAAAGCGCGCGCGGTGAATACGAGCTGACCGACGCGCTCATGGAGCTGAACGCGCGCGAGCCGGTAACGGCTGTGCCCCTGCAGGGCTACTGGAACGATATCGGGTTCCCGTGGGACTATCTCGACGCGAACCGGCACATGCTCGCGAAGATCGGCTTTGCGGTCGGTGAGAATGTGGAGATCTGGGATTCGGCCACGATCCGGAAGCCTGCGGTCATCGGAAGCGACAGCACGATCAAGAATTGCGTTATTGACCGCTCGATCGTGGGGGCGGACTGCGTGGTTGGTGAGTTCTCGATCGTGAAACGGAGCATTATACTGCCGCATTCCAATGCGCCGCACCTGAACTACGTTGCGGATTCCGTGATCGCGGAAGGCTGCAATTTGGGTGCCGGGACCAAGATCGCGAATCTCCGGTTCGACGACCGCACCGTGAAGATGAGCATCAAGGGCTCACGGGTGGATTCAGGGCGGCGCAAATTGGGGGCGATCATCGGCTATGATGTCAAAACCGGGATAAACGTCTCGATCTATCCGGGCGTCAAGATCAGCAGCGGCAGCTGGATCGAGGCGGCGACACTGGTACGACAGGACGTATGACTGCACGGCGAGGCCGCGTGCAGCGAACTCTTTTTTGTATTCGGGGGATAGTTATAGTGATTTCACGGTAGCTTGTTATGACTGAAGGGGGACGGAGCATGGTAGAGGGCATACGCGACCGCATTCCGGCAGATCTCGCTCTGGTGATCCTCTGGACGCTGATCTGCATCCCGTTCGTGCTCGTTCCGCCGCTTAACGAGACACCCGTGCGTATACTCCTGGGACTGCCGTTCGTGCTCTTCCTCCCGGGCTATGCGCTCATCGCGCTCCTGTTCCCGCGAAAGGACGACCTGGACGGTATCGAGCGCGTGGCACTCAGCTTCGGGCTCAGTATCGCGGTGGTCCCGCTGACGGGCTTGGCGCTGAATTATACGCCGTTTGGGATCCGCCTATCACCCGTGCTCTTCAGTCTCTCAGTGCTCACCATTGCGCTTGCGATCGGCGCGATTCTGAGGCGTGCGACCCTACCCGTGGCCGATCGTTTTGTCGTTGAGTTCAGCGCGGCATTCAGGGCGCTCAGGGACTCGTTCGCCGCCAGCGAGTCGCGGCTCGACCGGATCTTAACGGTCATCCTGATCATCGCGATCGTCGTCGCCATTGGGATGGTGGTCTACGTGATCGTGACGCCGAAGCAGGGCGAGAAGTTCACGGAATTTTATATCCTCGGGCCTGGCGGCAAAGCCGCGGAATATCCGACAAAGGTACAGAAGGGCGAAGAAGGACTGGTGATCATCGGCGTCGTGAACCATGAATACGCTCCCGTCACCTACGAGCTGACGGTCCAGCTGGCTGGGATCTTCACGGGCGGTGAGATCCTGACCCTCGGCCATAACGAGACCTGGGAGCGCCCCTTTACGTTCCGGCCGACGCAGGTGGGCGAGGCGCAGAAGCTGGAATTCCTGCTGTTTCGAGCGGGTCAGAACGAGACAGAGCCGTATCGCTCACTGCATCTCTGGGTTGATGTCACGAACGATTCGGGTGGGTAGTCTCAGCCAAGCCAAGTTAAGTTAAGCCGAGCCAGCACAGAGCACCTACGAGCGCCGTCGTTGCCGCAGCCCGAGCAGGCAATAACTGATACTAACGGCCAGCAGCGTCCCGGCGATACCGAACGCGGGAATAGCCGTTTTCGCGGGTTCTGAGGGCTCAGGTTCGCCTGCGCTTGTTATCACGAGGCTGCCTGCTGCCACCACATAATCGTGCTGTTCCGCTAAGGAGGTTCCGTTGACATCGACGAGCTCGTTCACTTCCAGCCCCAGCGTGGACTGCTCGCCGTTTTTCCCGGCCGCTTTTAGCTGCAGCTGAGCGAAGATAACCCCGCCGGTGAGCCCGTGCGTACCGGTTTGAGAGCCGGTCATCTGTACGGTACCGCTCTCGATGTTCGCGGTGAACTCCTCAAAGTCGCTGGTTCCCGCGCTGAGTACGCTCACCACCGCGGGATCATAGGTAAGGGTGATGCGAGCAGAGCGGAGCCCCGCGTCACCGATGTCCTCTATCCTGATCGTGGCGGTAACGACCTCGCCGCTCACCACGGTGAGATGCTCGATACGAACGGTGATGATCCCCGGCGCAGGCGATGGTGAAGGCAGCGGTGACGGCGAGGTACTCGGTGCAGGTGTGACGGTTGCGGACGGTGAAGGTGCAGGTGTTGGGGTAATAACAGGTGTGGCTCCCGCATCATCGGTGGGTGCCGGTGTGGGTGTGGGCGTAGGTGTGGGTGTGGGTGCCGGTGTGGGCGTAGGTGTGGGCGTTACACCGAGATAGACGGTTTTTTGTATGCTGCCTGCGCTAATCACGAATTCGCCTTCGGGAATACCCCCGGTATCAATCGCAAGCGAGAAGTCACCGGTTGCATTCGCGGTGACTTTTATATCAGACCGCGTATTCAGGATCACCGCGGTTGCGCCGTCGAGAGCATCACCATCTACCTGGACGTCTCTTTTACCGGATACATCGATCTCATCGCCGCTTATCGTTATTGGGAGCGACATAGAGATCGTGGCAGTGCCATCAACGGCATCTTTAGGGCCATCAAGGGGGTATTTAAGCGGCGGCAGTAAGGGAAACAGCCAGAGGGATATTCTGATATTCTGCACATGCTCGGCAGTCATCGCGAATCGCTTCTCACCCGCGGGGAAGTATATATTTTTGAACTTGCGGGAATACGTGCCACCAGAAACGGGCAACGAGATCTCAAATGATGAACGTAACCACACGACTTCACCCGGAGATGCCTTGCCCGAAATGGTGATGGTATCCCCGGGTCGGGCGATTGCAGGGCTTACCGTCAAGTCCGTTACGCTCGCACGGGCGCCCGGTAGGACCAGTATGCTCACGAGCATCAGTAACAGCGCTAACCACGTGATACCTTCTTTGTAGCCTCTGCCCATAGCAACCAACCACCACTTACCTACTAACTCTGAGTGTTCGTGCCGATCAACGAAAGTGCGGGAATCCAGTCATAATAGACCGTACCCGATGCAGTAACGAACTCGGTACAGGTTATGACACCTCCGGTCGCGTTGAAGGACCGTGCATGGATGATCTGCGGATACGATCCGGTATGTATCGTGTAATGGTACGTTTCGTTTGCGTAGAGCGAGAACGAGCGGTTGAAGGCGAGGGTCTGCCAGTCGCCGACGTAACCGTCCCAGTACGCTTCTGCAATTGCGGTACCGTTCGGGTAGGTGAATGCAGCATACTCACTATGACCGCCGGTGCCCGGGCAGGGGTAGGTGTAGAGTGAAGAGACGGTGACCGTGGTGGAAGGCGTTATCGAGCCCGTATGGACCCCTGAGACGCTCGGGTACGTGCCGGACCCGGTATCAAACAGAGCGGGTGGCGCGATCACCTGAACGGTCTTCAGGAATCCATCTGCGGAGACCTGATAGTCACCCACCGGGACACCGGTGGTGCTGAGGTTAAGCGCGAAGTGGCCCTCAGAATCGGCGGTAACAGAGATCGACATGGCGGACTCCACGGTAACCGAGGTTGCGCCTGCAACTGCTCTGCCATAAACTAAAACATCCTTCTCACCTGCGATATTAATGGTTACTCCCTCTATTGTCACCGGGAATGAGATAGAAATGGTAGCAACACCGCCGGTAGCTTGTAAGGGCCCCTCAAGAGGATACTCGAATTTTGTGCCAAATATAGGATAGAGCTCCAATCTAATATCTTCTATCCCACTCGCGGTTACTGAGAATGATTTATTACCGGCGGGGAAATAGATATCGTTAAATTCACGGGAATAGGTACCAGCAGAAACAGGTATAGAGAGCACAAACGAGGTGTCCAACCATACCGCTTCATATGGTGCTGCTAGTCCTGATATGGAGAGCTGCTCGCCCTGCACAACAACATCGGGAGTTACCTGCAATTCAATTACTTCCGCGTTTGTACAGGCGATAAAGCTGGAACTCGAAGATACCACTACCAATGCCAGTAGTATCGCCGTTATCTGCAGAGGGATTTCCATAGCATAGTAAAATAAAAATGGAGGGGAGAAGGTTATTTACTTACCCTACCTTCTCCGCCTCAACGTTGCAAATCCTAGAAATACACTCATGATACCGATCAGACCTGTCATTCCAAGGGCGTTGTATACCGGAACTGCAGTTCGTGGCACACAAATTATGGGCGCATCCATCCCCTCGAGGTCACCCTCGGCAATCGCGGTAAAGACGGACTCACTCGTGGTCCCCGGAGGACAACAGTATCGAACTAACCACTCATCTCTGAAGGACCGTAATGCCAGGTATGTCGAGACGTTCATATAGCCCGCTGTTGTCTCGGACGGCAAGCACATATCCAACCTCGAACGCCCGATAACCAGTGAGAAGCACGTACCCGGTTCGAACGATATAGGTAGTCCTGGAACCACTGCGGAATCGCTACCGACCGAATATGCCACATCGACCGTAGGAGCTTGTGGGTCTGTATTATTAGTCGTTATAGCAACGGTACCTACGGGTCCGCTAGCGTCCCAGAATTGAGTACTTACGATCGTTACACCGGATTCAGTGGGTGCTATGAATTCACAGCCACCGGGGATACTGGTGTTCTGCCAGTGCATGTCTGTAGAGCTATTCACCCACACGACAAATAGCGTCTCCTCACATTCACCGGCCACCAGCGTATCTGGTGTAATGGTGAACGAAGTAATCGCGGCATTTGCCAGTGGCGTCAGTCCGATCATCACCACAGCCGCTACGAGCGCTATTTTCACTATTCCTGTTACGTTCTCACGTCCCTTCTTCCCGGCCATCGTTACAAGACCCCCATCACGGTAACGGCAACGATCATCACGAAACAGAACAGCAGCGGATAGATGGCCGCGCTGATATTCCGTGCGAGCAGATTCGCCGTGACACACGCGCCGCCACCTTCTGCCGTGCCGCCGCTTCGCGTGGCCGCGCCTTCTTCGCCATAAGCACTGAGCAGCTCCTTGGCGATGAGCAGCACGATGAGGATACAGACGCCGAGTGCGCCGAAGATGGTCGCGTGCGAAAAGCCGGCAGCTGCCGCGGCCGTCGTGGTCGTGGTAGTTGTCGTGGTCGTGGTAGTTGTTGTTATAGAGCTTAGCATGGTATCACCAAGAAGAGGTACGTACCCAGGGTATATATAAGCTTTTCGGTCAGCAGGGTCTGTCAACAAATTGGGGGTTGAGGTAACCGTCCGAATTTCACCGTCCAGTACGCCATTTTCTGTGCGAGATAGGAGAGTACGCCGCGATTCGTCCTGTAACGCTTCTTCGTGCTCT
>DSCO01000034.1 GCA_011049045.1 Methanomicrobia archaeon
CGCCGCTTGCAGCTGCATTCAGGACCGCGCCGAGATCCGTCCACGTGGCGCCGTAATCGGTCGTGCGATAGACGTTCGTGCCCATATCCGCAAGGATCGCGATGCCATTGCCGAATGCGATCATGACTGCAGCCTCAGCAGCGGAGATCGCCCCGAGGTCCGTCCACTTCACACCGTGATCAGTCGTATAGAGCTCGCCGGTATCGGGCAAGAGAATTTCCAGAAGTGTCCGCACCTGCGTGGGCGTGAGCGCAGCGACCGTGCCGCCGGTGATGCGCCCTACCAGCGTCTGCTCAGGGATCGTGAGCGCGCCCGGCTCGCACTATTGCACAGGCAGACAGCTTGCAACCAACGAGCGTCGCGCAACATCGCGTGCGTGATGATCCATACCGG
Source organism: Methanomicrobia archaeon (assembly GCA_011049045.1). Lineage (NCBI taxonomy): Archaea > Methanobacteriati > Methanobacteriota > Methanomicrobia > Methanomicrobia archaeon. The sequence goes on from DSCO01000034.1 coordinate 394, forward strand.
AACAGAAGCCGCGCATCGCATTCATCGGCGGGCTGCGTTGCGAGCACGCGCGCGGCACGGGGCGGGCGGCGGGCCGTGGCAAACCGTGAACTCGCCGGCAAGCGCGTCGTGCGCGACCGCATAGACGATATTATGCGCGAGCTGGTTGCGCTTGTACATCTCGTAAAGATCGCTGTCTTTGATGGTTTTTTGGAAGTATCCGGTTTCCCTGCTCGACGAATTATGGTGTGGCGTGAGCCAGGGGAAGCTGAGTTTCCGGAGCGCTGCGTTCAGGGCATCGCGAACCAAGCGGGGTCTCATTACTACAAGAAGAAGGAAATTGCGAGGGCGTTTAAGGTGGGGTCGAACTGCGTGCGATCTGACCCCCTGCTTCTTATAACCATTTCTTTTTCGGCTACATCTTCAGTCGTGCCTCCTTCCGCTGGCACCCCCGAAGGCCGAGTTGGACGAAGAAGAGGGCGATCAACGTGTATAAGGCAGAAAATTTAACTGCACCGAAGGATAGGTATCGATAGTATGTAGGTACGTGCAAGATGTTTTTCGAACACTGGATTTACTCGCTGGCGATCGCAATCTTCGTGGGCATGGTGTATTTTAAGTTCACGGGTCGCGATTACGCGTGGATCATTGTGGCGAGCGCGTACGTGCCGGATATGGACATCGCTGCGGATGCGGTGCTGAAGAAGATCGGGGTAACGGTACTGCTGTACGGGGAACCGATACGACACGGCGATTTCCATAACATACTATTTCTGCTGCTGTTCGCGGTTTCCGTAGCTTTGCTGTTGCATCCGCTGGGTATAAAGTTGAAAGATTCGTGCTTGTTTGCCGGTATCGGGTTTGGGGCGCACCTGTTTGAGGATGCATTAATCGCCAATCCCTCATATCCGTTCTTTTGGCCGCTATCTATGGAAAGGTTTGGTATCGGATTCTTCGAATACAGCTACGATTGGCACGGCATAGCGAATACCGAGGTGCTATTTGTGGGTGTGCTGCTCGTGCTCTTAGCGGCGATGGTGAGGACCGCCTACGAAGGAGTTGGGTGGAGATGGGTAACGAGGAGTATTATTAACTGTTTACCTGAAGTTACAAGAACCTTGAAATGAATCGGAGAGGAACATCATATATGCAGCCGCACGTTTTATATACCCGTGGAAAAGATAGAAGAATCATGCATACGCCCGTACCGTTGCCCAGCACAGAGAAAAGAAGTATGAACTGTAGGATTTTCGTTATAAGGAGGTTGTTATGTCTAAATTTATAGTTGACACTAATGTTCTGATTACCGCGTGTAAATTTTCAGTGCGAGGCGTCCCAGTTATCAAATTGATTACGGATACCAGTAACCTTATTATCTCCAGTGCAGTCCATGAGGAAGTGGTGAGTTCTAGCGATAGGTATCCAGATGCGCTGGTTGCAAGAGAGTTGATAGAAGCTGGAACAATTGAGGTGAGGGGAGTGCGATTTAGGGAGTACGATATACTGAATCGCTATAAATTGGGTAAGGGTGAGAAGGAATCTATTGCGCTCGCTATTGAAATGAACGAGGACGTGGATTTCATTGTCACTGACGATAGGCTCGCATATATTGTAATGAAGAGAATGGAACTCAACACCCCGCTCTTTCTGGATCTTATTGTCACATTGGTCGAAAGGGATATGCTGACTCGTGAGGTGGCGAGCGGGATAGTAAGAGCAGTAGAGTCACGGTATCCCGAAGGTTTTATATACCATACGATAAAGATATTAGAAATGGGAGCGAGGAGATGGCTGAGCTGAAGGCGGTGCGAGACCTGATAAGAGCTAAGTATGGTGGGATGAAGGTGCTTGACTCAACGCTCGTGCGCGAGTTTCTCGAGCGAGGGTTCGAGCAGAAGCTCTTGGAGCTGTATGAGGAATTCACGCGGGGCGTATGCAGTTTGGGCTATCTCGCGGAGCAGCTCGGCATAACCACGTGGGAAGCCTACGAACTCCTAGAGAAGAAGGGGCTGCGAACCTCTAACCTCTAACTTACTTACTTACTGAAGCTAGAAGAGCCCCTTATTCAAATTTCTTTTGCTAAAGCTTTTCTATAAACCCTTTCAGGGTTTTCTTCTCGGGGACGTGGGGCGGGTGTGGAGTGGGGAGTGGATGCCCCACAGAGAAAAGGTTTCACTTTCTTTCATCGAAAGAAACTGAACTAAGAAAGATTTTTTGGGGGAATGCGGGGGAGTGCGGAACTCGGTCCGAACATCTTTCGAACGAATTCCCGTAGCTCGGGACAGTTAAATAGAATGGTTACTAACAAGTAGTGATGAAGATTATTTTTGCTGCACTGATAAGAGCGGAGCGGGAAGGAGGCTATTCGGTAGTGTGTCCTGAGTTTGGTGTTGCGAGTCAGGGTGAAACAATCGAGGAGGCGAAGCGGAACATTGTGGAGGCAGTTGAGTTATATCTCGAATCTGCGAAGGATCTCGGCATTTTGGATGAGATATTAGAAGAAGCGGGCATTGAGACGATGGAGCAGGAAGAATCGATTGTGCTCGGTGAATACGTCACTACGCCCCTCCAAGCGTGTGTAGAATGAAATTGCCTCTTCTCTCGGCTACGGAGATTATCAAAGCGCTCGAAAAAGCAGATTTTAGGGTCGTCAGGCAGAAAGGAAGTCATATATCACTCTACAAGCGGAACGATACCAAGACCTATCTGGTAGTGGTCCCCAATACATCAGAAGTGAAGCGAGGGACTCTGCTTAACATTCTCAAGCAAGCGGGGATGAGTAGGGAAGACTTCTTCAGCTTATTGAAGTGAATTTATGCACTTTCTTTCACACATATTTTCTTTCACATTGCTAACGCAAAGGAACGGCAAAGCCGTTCAATCGAAAGAAAACATACTAAGGTGCGCCGAGAAAGACCATGCTATCCAGTTTGGTGAAAGTCCAACCTGAGGAACGGTTAGCCACCACCTCAGAACTGAACCTTGCATTCAGTCCGGTAACGGGCTGTGGTGAAGCC
>DSCO01000035.1 GCA_011049045.1 Methanomicrobia archaeon
CTTCGTCTGCGCCGCTCCGCTGCAATCGCGCCAGTGCCCGCGCCTTCGCCACCTCGAATCGCGCCATCACCTAGACGAAAAATTCCAAAAGCTTTTTATAATGCCTGTACACTACCATCTTACTACATAATCTATTAAACAAAAAGAACGGGTCGGCGGGATGATCGGAACAGGCTTTTTCCAGGAGAACATCTTGTTGCTCACGGGCGTCCTTATCGCCCTGACGATACTCGTGGCAACCTATCGAGGCGGAATTGGCCCCGGCGTCTTCAATCGTGTGGTGGCCGTCAACGTGATCGGGACGAAGACCGTCGTGCTCCTGGTGGTCATCGGGTACTACTTCGAGCGGCCGTATTTCTTTGACCTGTCACTGCTCTACGCCTTGCTTAACTTTATTGGTACACTGATCTTCGCGAAATATTTGGAGAGGGGTGAGATATGGTCGAGCTAATCGGGATAGTTGTGGTGATCGTAACGATCCTCATCGCGCTGGGGCTCTTCTTTATGGTTACCGGTGCCATCGGACTGCTACGATTCCCTGATTTCTACACACGTCTGCACGCTACGGGCAAGTGTGATACCCTCGGCGAGATCCTGATCATCGTGGGATTGTTGATCTATCACGTCTTTGTCTACAGCCCCGGTGCGGACATCTCCGTGCAGCTGGTGCCGGTCAAGCTGCTCTTCCTCATGATCTTTATATTGCTCACCAATCCGGTAGGGACGCACGTACTGATGAAAGCGGGCTATACCACCGGTGTGAAGCCCTGGAAGGTTGGAGACAAGCGGATGTGAGGTATACCCGGAGGGAAGAAGATGACGGAGCGTAAAAGTGGGAATGGGTTTGGCATCCTCGTCACCTTTGTGGTGCTGTTAGTATTCTGGATATGCCTCTCGGGGTACTTTGATGCATTCCATCTGGGCGCGGGGATCATCAGTTGTGCGATCATTGCGCTCATCTCGCATGACCTCTTTGTGCGCGAGGGCGGACTCGAAACCCGGAAATTCGTGCGGCTTCTCCGTTATATAGTCTGGGAGTTCTATCAGATTCTGCTGGCGAACCTCGATGTCGCCTATCGGGTACTCCACCCCAGCTCGTTCACGCGCGGGCGACCGGAAGGGAGCATCTTCGGTGCAGGACCGGTTGATCCGGCCATCATCGAATTCGAGACCACGCTGCGGAGCGATTTCGCGCTCACTACCATGGCTAACTCTATCACCTTAACTCCGGGAACGGTTACCATTCTGGTTGATCCACCGATCGGAAAGTTCTGGGTCCATGCGATCGCAAAAGCCCCGGGCGATGCGCTCCTGGTGGATCAGACGATGCAGACGAAAGTGGCGGAGGTGTATGACGAGAAATGAACGGTGAAAAAGCGAAGGAGGTGATGGAGCGATGATTGTGGCAATCGACCTGTTGCTGTTATTTATTATTGTTATCCTCGCACTGGTGGCGATCACGGTGAGAGATCTCCTGAGTGCTATCATTGTCTTGACGGCGTACAGCTTCCTGATGGCTATGGTCTGGGTCGAGATGCATTCGGTGGACGTCGGCTTTACCGAGGCCGCCGTCGGTGCGGGTGTGACCACGGCGTTCTTAATAGCCGCGCTCTGCAGAACCGAGAGGTGGGAGAAGGGATGAAGCAGATCTCCGTCGGAGCATTACTTTTTGTACTGGTGCTGGGCGCACTGTTCATCTATGTTGCCGAGGACATTCCTGACTTCGGTGATCCGAATTCCGCGCCGAACAGGTATACGTGGTTGTTTACCCTTGATGCCGACGGGTCGGTGGATGCGTTGGCTCAGGGGACTGTGCCCGAGGCATTGGTCGATGCGCTTACCGACCGGGGTTTCCGTGATTACGAGCTTCCTGCCACGGTTAAAGGCCTGGCAGCAGGCGAATGGGACGCCTATATTATCCCGAAGGAAACCTATTACAATATCCCCACCGCCAAATTCGGCACTGCTCCCGACGCCCCGAAGGAGCAGAAATATTTCTATATCAAGCAGGAAGGCGACAACCTGGAAGTGTACCGGTACGCACCCATCATCCGGTATATTGAGGAGGGCATGCACGAGACTGAAGTGCCGAACATGGTGACCTACATCTTAGCAGACTACAGGGGCTTCGATACGCTGGGGGAGGTCACGGTTATCTTCACTGCAGGTATCTCCGTCATTCTGCTGTTAAGGAGACGAGGTAAGCAACCAACATGACCGACAACAAAAAATGGGTCTACGGCCGGGACGTCGTCAACGAGACCATCGGGAGATTGATGATACCGTTTATCCAGTTGTTTGCTCTGTATGTGATCATTCACGGCGCCAGCGGTCCGGGCGGCGGTTTCCAGGGTGGTGTTATACTTGCCGCATCCTTCGTCCTGTATCTCGTTATCTTCGGGCTCGCGGCGGCCGGGAAGCGGTTCCCGGAACGCGCCAATAACTATTTGATGAGCACGGGCGTGTATCTCTACGCGGGCGTCGGGCTCCTCTGCATAATTATTACCCTGGGTGCCGCGCAATTTCTCAACTACGGGTTCCTGCCGCTCACCCACATGTTCGAAGAGAACCGTGCGCTGGGCATAGACATCGTTGAGATTGGTATCGGGATCACCGTCTGCGCCGTCATCACGGAGATATTCTTCAACCTGGTCTGGAAGAAGGAGGACGAAACGGAGAGCGGAAAGGAAGGTGGTCATTAACGATGATCGAATGGTTCCTTGCGAAATATAACTACTGGATTGTGATTATTTTGATTCTCATCGGCTTCTACGCCATGATTGCAAAGGACAACCTGATCAAAAAAGTTATCGGGTTGACCATCTTCCAAACGGCGATATTCCTCTTCTACATTTCATTATCTGACATTGGACCACTTCCTCGAGGTACTGCACCGATCGTGAGCGAAGAAATGCTGAGCATGGGATACGTGTATGTCAATCCCTTGCCCCATGTGCTCATCCTCACGGCAATTGTCGTTGGAGTTGCGACAACCGCGGTAGCGCTTGGGCTGGTGATACGGATGTACGAGGAATACGGAACAATAGAAGAGACGGAGATCATAGAGATAGAGCGGAAGCTATAGCGTGACACAAGTGACACGGTGGAGAGAAAGTGAAAGCTTTATATAGACCAAAAGTGAGAGAGGAGGAAGGGGGTACATAGTTGCATGGTCGGTATTGTAGAACAGCTTCCAGTCCTTATTATAGCCATCTCTCTGGTCTCTTCATTTACCATTCTGGTCGCTGGGTCGGTGAATAAGAAATCCTGCTGGTTCATCTCGCTCGGCACGATCTTCATTCAGCTGATCATGGCGATCGTCATCCTCAACCACATTTTGACCGTAGGGAACGTTTATTACTGGCTGGGTGGCTGGATGCCGCCATGGGGCATTGAATACGTGATGGATGCGTTAAATGGCTATATCCTGGTCGTCCTGCTCTTTTTATCTCTGGTTTGCGTGATGTACTCCCGGCGGAACATCGAGCACGAACTACCCGATAAAATCGTCTCCTTTTATGTCGTTTATCAACTGCTCATTACCGGGCTCTGCGGCGTCACGATCACCGGCGATATTTTCAATATGTACGTCTTCATCGAGATCTTCTCGCTGGCCGCATACGCATTGATCGCCTCTCGTGGCGGTATCTCGCTCAAAGCGAGTTTCGTGTATCTCGTCATGGGCGCTATCGGTGCGAGTTTCGTGCTCATGGGTATCGGTCTCATCTATGCCGTGACCGGATCACTGAACATGTATGACATCTCTATCTTATTGCCCCCGTTCTACAGCAATAGAGCTGTTCAGCTGGCGTATGCTTTCATCGTGGTGGGCCTGAGCATCAAGATGGCGCTCTTCCCGCTTCATACCTGGTTACCTGACGCGCATTCATTCGCACCCTCGGAGATCAGCGCTATGCTGTCTGGTATCATCATCGAGGTGTCCACCTACGCCCTCATAAGGATCTCGTTCTCTGTCTATACGCTTGACTTCCTCAGGCTCGTGCCCATCTTCGATATCATTAGCTGGTTGGCCGCAATCGCTATTATCTACGGTTCTGTGCTCGCCATCGCACAGATCAATCTTAAGCGTATGCTTGCGTATTCCTCGGTCTCACAGATGGGCTACATCATGCTTGCGGTTGGCCTTTCGCTCTCCACCAAACACATCCTCTGGGGTGGGTTGACCCCCGCCTTGATGCATATCTTGAACCACGCGTTGATGAAGGGCTGTTTGTTCATGGTCGCGGGTGCATTCATCTACAAGGCGGAATTGTGGAACATCACTGATCTCCGCGGGTTGGGCCGGAAAATGCCCTATACCTGTGCGGCATTTACGCTCGCCGCGATCTCGATGATCGGTGTGCCCCCGAGCGTGGGGTTCGTAACGAAAGTATATCTCATATTTGCCGTTGTGGAAGCCGGTAACTTCATATTCATGGCCGTCATCTTGCTCAGCACCCTGCTGAACCTCGTCTACTTCTGGCGCGTGATTGAGACCATGTATATGAAGGTGGGCGAAGCGGGCCCCCATCATGAATATGCGAAGCCGGTCAAGATCGATGAAATACCGCTTACCATGCTCATCCCGGTGGTGCTACTCGGGGTGCTCTGTATCGTGATGGGTATCATCTGGCTGACGGAGATCCCGATCACCGGTGCAGTACCGATAATGGATAGTGTGAATAAGTTGTTTGAGATAGGGAGGTATACCGTGGTACCATGATAGAGTCAGTCATATCAATACGTCCGATTTTAGCGCTCTGTTGTCCGTTAATCGCTGCGGTGTTGATCCTGCTCTTCAGGAACCATCCGAACGTTCGGGAGGGCTGGACCATGACGGCGGCGGTTGCTCAGTTCCTTATCGTGGTCACTATGATCCTCGATGTGAAGGACTTGAACGGTGGGGTACTCGAATATAATCTCTTTACCATTCTGCCCAATGTGGAATTCGGGTTCAAGATCGATGCCTTTGGACTGCTCTTCGCCATGACCTCGGCCTCGTTATGGATTCTGGTCTCATCCTATTCCGTCGGCTACATGCGCTCGTTACACGAGCACGCGCAGACACGGTACTATTTCTGTTTCGCGCTCGCCATTCTGGGTGCCGTGGGCGTGGCCATGTCCGCGAATCTGTTCACGATGTTCATCTTCTACGAGATCCTGACGGTCTCGACCTATCCGCTGGTGGCGCACGACCAGACGGAGGAGGCGATCTTCGGCGGACGCAAATATCTGGCTTATCTGCTTACCGCGGGCGTCTTCTTCCTGGCCGCTGTACTGCTGACCTACTCATACGTCGGCACCACGGACTTCACGAACGGCGGGATTCTCAGTACTGACGCGGCCTCACCGGCTGCATTGATCGTGCTCTTCTTCTTCTTTATGCTCGGCTTCATGAAGGCGGCCTGGATGCCTTTCCATTCCTGGCTGCCGACCGCAATGGTGGCCCCGACACCGGTGAGTGCGTTGCTGCACGCGGTCGCGGTCGTTAAGGCCGGCGTGTTCTGTATCGTTCGCGCTGTCTGTTACATCTACGGGGTGGACTTGATGACCGAACTGGGTCTCGGTGTGATCCTCGCCACGATCGCGGGTTTCACGATGCTTGCCGCGTCCTTGATGGCGATCGCGCAGGACAATCTGAAGCGGCGATTAGCATATTCCACGATCAGCCAGCTCTCATATATTATCTTCGGTGTATCGTTGCTGAGCCCGATGGGAATACAGGGCGCGATGCTCCACATTCCCTTCCATGGCTTCATGAAGATCACCCTCTTTATGTGCGCCGGCTCGATCATGGTCGCCTCGGGCAAGAAGAACATCAGTGAAATGGCGGGTATCGGGCGGATTATGCCCCTGACCATGTTCGCCTTTACCATCGGCGCGCTCGGCATGGCCGGCGCACCACCGGCATGTGGCTTTGTCAGCAAATGGTACCTGTGTTTGGGTACGCTGCAGGCCGAGCAGCTCGTGCTGCTCGCGGTACTGCTGATCAGCTCGCTGCTGGATATTATTTATTTCTTCCCGATCATCCGCACCGCGTACTTCGAGAAGCCGAGAGACGTGACCGTGAATATCCACGAATGGAAGCCAAAGATCAAAGAGTCCTCACCGTTTATGGTCTTCCCGTTGGTGACCACGGCGATCTTCTCCATCATCTTCTGTATTCCTAATCCCGTTTCAGAGGTGATCATCTCACTGGCGCGAATCGCCGTTACCAGTTTAGGAGGCGGGATCTGAGCGATGGTCGCGATTGATCGTAAAACGTTGATGAAGCTGTATTACCTGGCCCTTGTCGCCGTGGTGATTGCAGGCCTGGCAGTCCATTTCATGGAAGCCGCCCCGGAAGCTGCGGATGTTCCTGATATGCACGATGAGGAAGCGGCGCACGCAGAGGAACAGGAAGAAGGATTCTGGTGGTTACACATCCCACTATTTGCCGCTGGTTTCGCCTTCGTTGCGGGGGTCATACTTCTGGCGCTCTCAAAGCTCGGGGTCTATCCGCTGATCAAAGTGAGCGAGGATTACTACGAGCGGCACAGCATCAAGAAACGCGAAGAGCAGGAGCAGAAGGAAGCGGGGGGTGAGCAGTGATGGTCTGGATACATCCCGGATTCATTTACCTTATTGGATGCCTGCTCATACCACTCCTGAAGGGCAAGGTCAGGCAGGCGTACGTTGTTCTTTTACCGATAGTAGCCCTGATAGTCCTCGCGTTGACGGCACTCGGGTTCTTTGGCGAATTGCCGCTCGAGACCTGGGAGATCCCGTTTTTGAAATATACGCTCATGCTGGGCCACGTGGATAATTTGAGCCTCTTCTTCGGGTTCCTGTTCGTTATCGTCTCGCTGGCGATGTTCGTGTACGCAAGTCACGTGAAGGAGGAGTGGCAGCATGTTTCCGCCTTCCTGTACATCGGCAGTACGCTGGGTGTGGTTTTTGCCGGCGATCTGTTCACGCTGCTGTTCTTCTGGGAAGTAATGGCCTGGGCGTCACTGTTCCTGATCTGGTATCGCAAGACGGAATCGGCGTGGGGCGCGGGGTTCCGGTACATTATGGTGCACTCATTCGGCGGTATCTGCCTATTCGCCGGCGTGGTGCTCCAGTTACAGGCTACCGGCTCGATCGCCTGGGGCTTCAGCTCACTCGTGGATCCCGCCACACACGGGATTGGCTTACCGGGGATCATGATCCTCATCGCCTTCATGATCAACGGGGCCGTGCCGCCGCTCCATGCGTGGCTCTCTGATGCATATCCTGAAGCTACGGTCACCGGCACGGTATTCCTCAATGCATTCACCACAAAGAGCGCGATCTATGTGCTGCTGCGCGGCTTCACGGGCTACGAGGTGCTCATGTGGCTCGGGGCGATCATGGCGGTCTACGGGATCATCTACGCCTTGATCGTGAACGATATCAGACGGGTCCTCGCCTATCATATCATCTCCCAGGGCGGGTACATGGTCGCGGGCATCGGGATCGGCACGGGTCTCGCGGTCGGCGGCGCGATTGCGCACGCGCTCTGTTATACGATGTGTAAGACGCTCCTGTTCATGTCCGCGGGTGCCGTGCTTGCGGCAACGGGCACCGCGAAAATGTCCGATCTGGGCGGGTTATACAAATCCATGCCCAAGACCTTCTGGATGTGGATGATCGGTGCCGCCTCCATTTCTGGCTTTCCACTCTTCAGCGTCTTCGTGAGTAAGCCCCTGGTAATTGAATCTGCCGTCTTCGCGAATCAGCCCTGGCCCTGGCTCTTGCTTGAAATTGCGTCTGTCGGTACGTTCCTCTGTCTGGCGGTGAAGATCCCGTATCTCACCTTCTTTGAACGCGACACCCCCAAAAAGATCAAAGCGCAGGATCCTCCGGTGAATATGATGGCAGGTATGGGTATCTTAGCGGTCCTCTGTATCGCGGTCGCGGTGTTTCCGGGGCCGATGTATCATATGATACTCCCCGCGGTTGAGGGCTTGGCCTCGGAGATACACACCTTTGAGCATTATATCGCGCACCCGTACGCGCCGAAGATCGTCGTCGAGCTCAGCATGTTCTTCCTCTTCGCCTTCCCCGCGTTCTGGTGGGTGCTGCGCGAGCCGTTCACGCACCGTGAGCCGAAGATGGCACTGGATCTCGACTGGTTCTACCGCATCTCAGGACAGTGGTTCATCTGGTTCTGTGAGAAGCCGGTACTTTCATTTGCGAAGTTCGTTGATCGGTTGACGCTGAAGATCGCGAGTTATTTCGTCTGGATTGGCAGGAACCCTGCGGAAGCGGTGCGGATCAAGGGCCTCGACCTGCGGATACAACTGGAGAAGAACCTTGCCTCGACGTCCGAGTACGTGCGGACCTACGAGAGCGGCCTGGAGGGTGCACGGCAGCGCTACCCGCGCGAACTTCCTCGACTGAGTTTGGGTGCATCGCTGATTTTGATACTGCTGTTCCTCGTGGCGTATTTGTTACTGTACCTGGTGGGCTAGCTAATAATAACGAAGCAGGAGAACGAAAAACGAAACATTTATAACCACATACTATAAAACCATAGATAACTACATCCTGAGATCTAACGCGGTGACGACAGCGGTGTAATAAAGAAGAAGAAAGAAAAAAAGAGAGAGGTGAAACGGGCATATGAGTGGTGACCTGACACGAGCCGTAAAATGTTTTTTTAGATGCCCCGCCTGCGCACTGAGTGTGATGCTGAGTCCCGCTGCTCTGGGTGACCCGCGGGTTGTGGAGACCCTGAAACAAACCTGTCCAGACGTTGATCTGGGCAGTTTAGGCTTTTATATGGGTTTCTTCCTCGCGCTCCTCTTCGTCCTCTTCTGCATCATTGCGTACCTCTTCTTTAACGTGCTGAGAGTCTTTATCATGCACGAGCTCATTCTCGTAAATATCGAAAGGCTTTTAATTTAGCACGACGCATAAACGATCATGGAAAGCAGAATACCGCCAGAAGTGCGCGACGCATTATCCGCCGGAATGGGCTTTACGCTCCTCGTGAAGGGCGAGCCGGGAACCGGGAAGACTATGCTCGCGTTTGAAATTCTCAATGAGTTCGCGGGGAACAATGCGGTCTACCTCTCAACACGGGTATCGCCTCCTTCGCTACATGCACAATTCCCCTGGTTGGAAGATCGCATGGGGGCTTTCAACGTGATAGATGCAACGAAATTGTTTATTTCATCACGCGCATTTCCGCGCCCCCGCTCCTTCTCTGAGGTGCTTCACCGTGAATTGCTGGAAACGCAACCGGAAAAACCCGCCATACTCGTGCTTGATAGCTGGGAAGCGCTCACGTCAGAAGAGAAAGAGGAAAAGGTCGAAGCGCTTGAAGCGACCATAATTGATGCGATACGACATTATGCCACGGAATACAAGATGAATATGATACTCATCTCAGAGCGAACCGAGACTACCCCGCTCGATTATATCGTTGACGGGATAGTTGAGCTGAGTCGCATTACCGTTGATTATCGCAGGGCGCGTGAAATCTTATTGAAGAAGCTGCGAGGCGTTAGAATAAGTCAGTACAAATACGGCTTTACGTTAGATGGGGGCAGATTCCGCACGTTCGGACCCTTTGAGCGGCGTAAAGTAGAGAAGCCGAGAAAGGTAAAGGTCATTCCCAGTCCGCCCTCATATATATCCACCGGTGTTAAGGAGCTGGATTTGATTTTAGGGGGTGGACTGAACACAGGAAGCACTGCTCTGGTGCAATACGGTGATGACCTCTCTCTCCTGGGCTACCAGTCTATCATTGCGCACATGATCATCAACTGTATTCAGCAGGGGACGCACGTCGTCAAGATCCCCAGTAGTGGGTGGGATGAGCGGCGACTGAGAAGAGGGATACTTCCGTTTGTTGATGAACAGGATTATCTCAAGTATTTAACCGTCTTTGAGATACGAAGGTCCGAGAAAGCGAGAGAGGTAAGGGAGAACGTAAAGGTTCTGGAAGGTCGGACGTTAGAAGAGGAATTCCCGGTCTTCGCTGAGTATATTGCTCGGCTGGAGCCACCCGTGATGGTCATCATCGGAACCGATTGGCTGGAGTATCAATATCGATTGAAAGCGCTGGGCAATCTCGAAGAGGCGTTAGAGATCTTCGCATACTGGATTACGGAAGTGCGCGAGCGGGAGGATATCGGCGTATTTTCAACGCCCACAGGATGCTTGTTGGGCGAGGGATTGAGCCACATGGTCTCCACACGGTTCAATTTAGCGGTGCTCAATAGGAGCGTGCTCCTGTATTGCAATCGCCCTGACACGAAATTACACTGCCTGGAGAACATCATCACCGAGGAAGCACTCAAGTTAGAGCTCACGCCCTTTGTGTAACGGGGAAGCTCCTTCGGAGGCTAGTAGCGTATATTCCTCGTATGCCCGCTTGAGGAACTTCGAAAGCGTGATTGAGGCGCAATAAAACATTACGAACGCGATAAATTTCACGTCACTTAACAGGTATTCCCGTGACAGAGCGACCTCAACAGTAGTGCTTGGCATCGTGTACCAGGTTATTCCGTAGTACACGAGTACGTAGATATTAAGGGCGAGTATCCCGAGTGCAATGCCGTGATAGACTTTAACCAATGCCAACCAGTCACCCTGCTTCCTCGGTAAAGAATATATGTATGCGAAGAAGAGCCAGCCAACTATAATAAGTGCAATACCTGAAGCTATATGCTCTGCTGCGCTGATTGTGTTGTCGAGACTGACAACTATTCGCCATATAAATGCGAGACCCACAATTACTAATAAAGTCCGTTCATCTGTTATCACGCGGCCTATTAATTCTTTTACGCTCATCTCCTTCAGCGTTTTAACCCGGTGGTAAAGATAGGGGGTGATGAGGTGCATAACCGTCTTCTCTTTCGACCGCGACAGGTACTCTTCATGCATCTGCTTTGGATACCGCGCAGACCATATAACCGCGCAATAAAAAACCACCAAAGCGATATAGCGAATGTCCCTAAAGACGAAATCCATTGGCGGTGCTGTAACTGCTCCGTAGAGCAACGTATACCATCTCATTACGTAGTAGATCACGGTATAAACGTTTATGATTACCAGCCCGATGGCAATGCCCTGATAGATATAATTTGTTAGTATCCAGCCCGTCAATTCCCGGGAAAGGCGAAAGACATAAACGAAGAGCATCCAGCCAACGATGAAGAGCGCCACGCCCGAGCACAAGCTTTCCCAGAATACTATCTCACCATCTAAACTGATCAGCGTACGCCACACAACCGCTACAAGCAGGATCGCGAGTGCGGTCCGCCCATTCAATATACGCTTCTCGAAGGATTCTTCCGCGCCCATCGCTACCAGCAATACCTCCTTCTCATGCGCTCATCAGATAAGATAGATCATGAACTATTGAACAGTTGTGTATTGCGGTATAAATACCCTTCGCTTCACGAGAAAACCGGAGCTGTAAGTAAAGTTGAAGGGTTCTGCGCGCGAATGTGCAAAATTGAGACAGCATTGAGCTGCGTTGCGGTAACTGGCCCAAAAAGATTTAGTGGGTTGAGCGTGGACAAGTAATGAAACGCCAATCAGTCTTACCTGCCCTGTCTCTGAGATCTGAACGGAGCTGAAAGCGGCACGCAAGAACCTGCGGGATAACTCACTCCTTTTGTATTGTATGAGGTCCTTTTATCCCCGGGCAGAAGGGCTTTTAATTTAAGGCTTTCCCGTTGACAGTATCGTGTATTCCACATACGCCCTTTTTAGAAACGTCGATAGCACCAGGGATGCACAATAGAACATCACCAATATAAAATATCTCACATCTCTGAAAAGGAAATCCCATGGCACAAAGGCTTCTTCTGACCCCGCTAATCTATACCACCTCATTCCATAGTAAACAAGAGTATACAGGTTCATAGCGATTACACCGAGGGCAGTGGCATGATAGACCTTAAGCAGGTCCAACCAGTTCCTTTGTTTGCTGAACAGAAAATATAAATGCGCGAAAACGATCCAACCTAACAGGATAACAGCGATACCTGAGATGAGACTTTCCCAAATCGATATTTCGTAGTCAAGGCTTATGAAAATACGCCATAAAAACGTGAGTCCTATGATCACTATTAATGTCCGTTCATCCATTACAATATCTGCCAGTTCCATTTCGCTCAGCTTTGTGCTCCGGTGGTGTAAATTGGGTGACATGAGCTGTTGAACAGTCTTTCTTTTAGCCCGCGATATATACTCCTCATGCATCTTTTTTACATACTTCGCCGACCAGATTACCGAGCAATAAAACGTCACCAGCGTGATATATCGTATATCCCGGAAGATGAAATCCAGGGGGAGATAAGCTTCCACGGCCAGTAACCTGTACCATCTCATCCCGTAATAAATAAGAACATAACTATTCACCACGACCAAGCAAATGGCGATACCCTGATAAATATAATTGGAGATAATCCAACCTTTCAGTCCTCTGGTGTGGCGATAACAATAACCAAAGAGAACCCAGCCCAGGAGGATAAGAGGAATGCCCGAGCACAAACTCTCCCAAAAGGTTATCTTACCATCGAGGCTTATGACCACTCGCCACAAAATCGCCACCAGCAGTATTCCTAGTAGCGCTATTTGCCCGCCCGATACCCCTGTCTCGGAAGAATCGTTCACTCCCATGTGACCGTAAAACTTCTCCTCCTTCTTTTAAGGTCTCTCCTTTGTCGTGGGCATGGATCTTTTGGCGATAAAGGTATATAAATGTACTGCTCATCGAATCGAACGTCTCGCTCAGATGGCGAGTAAGGCCGGTGGGACTGCAGGAAACCCATTGCATGATGATCCTCAGCAGCGGCTGGGCTGAGCGGCGGCTCAGCCGCGGGATGCTGCCTTTCGCGCAGGTGCACGATTATCTCTCGTTTTTCCACATCGTTGAGAACCGGAAGGAGATAAAAGAGGCGCCGGGGCAGATAGTGAGCGAAGACTTACCGACTTTTACCGACTTTATCGCGCAGTTGTCTCCCCCGGTCATGGTGCTTATTGGCCGGGATTGGCTTGAGTTTCACTTTCGGTTAAACTTGCTGGGTAATCTTGGAGCGGTCTTAGATACCTACGCCTACTGGCTCACGGAACTGCGTGCGTGAAGCGACCACGGTTCCATTTAGCGGTGCTCGATAGGAGCGAGCGTGCTCCTGTAGTGCAATCGTCCTGACACGAAATCACACGGCGTGGAGAACCACATCGCGGAGGAAGCGCTTCAAGATAGCGCTCACTCACTTCCTTTGTGTAGCGGCCGCGCTCTTCTGTCTGCTTCGCGGTCGCGCTGCTTCGGAGGCTAGTAGCGTATATTCCTCGTATGCTCGTTTGAGGAACGTCGAAAGCGCGATTGAGGCGCAATAAAACATCACGAACGCGATAAATTTCACGTCACTCAACAGGTATTCCAGTGACAGAGCGACCTCAGCAGCTTCTGACACGCCGTACCAGGATATTCCGTAGTACACGAGCACGTAGATATTAATGGCGAGTATCCCGAGTGCAATGCCGTGATAGACTTTAACCAATGCCGACCAGTCACCCTGCTTCTTCGGTAAAGAATATATGTATGCGAAGAAGAGCCAGCCAACTATAATAAGCGCAATGCCTGAAGCCATATGCTCTCGTGCGCTGATTATGTTGTCGAAACTGATGACTATTCGCCATATAAATGCGAGACCTACAATTACTAATAAAGTCCGTTCATCTGTTATCACGTAACCTACTAATTCTTTTACGCTCATGTCCTTCAGCTTTTTTACCCGGTGATAAAGATATGGAGAGATGAGGTGCATAACCGTCTTCTCTTTCGACCGCGACAGGTACTCTTCATGCATCTGCTTTGGATACCGCGCAAACCATATAACCGCGCAATAAAAAAACACCAGAGCGATATAACGAATGTCTCTAAAAACGAAATCCATTGGCGGGGCTGTAACTGCTCCGTAGAGCAACGTGTACCATCTCATTATGTAGTAGATCACGACATAAACGTTTATGATTACCAGCCCGATGGCAATGCCCCGATAAATATAATTTGTTAGTACCCAGCCCTTCAATTCCTGGGAAAGGCGAAAGACATAAACGAAGAGCAGCCACCCAACGATGAAGAGCGCCACGCCCGAGCACAAGCTTTCCCAGAATGCTATCTCACCATCTAAACTGATGAACGTACGCCACACAACCGCTACAAGCAGGATCGCGAGTGCGATCCGCCCATTCAATATACGCTTCTCGAAGGATTCTTCCGCTCCCATCGCTACCAGCAATACCTCCTTCTCATTCGCTACCACTCACGTGAACTATAGAACAGTTGTGTGGTGGTGTATAAATACCCTTCGATTTACGCGGCTTCATCCCAAAAGGTGAAGAGATAAGAGACCGGGCGGATGCGCATCAAAGCGGACGTGCAGAGGCGGAGTCAGTGGGGTAAATGGGGCCTTTGTGCCTCCTTGGTGGGGCGGTCCCTCTTTTCATTCCGCTGTAACTGTGCCCTTCAAAGGCCACTAGGGTGCAGGTATCTCCTCCCGGTACCGACTTTCGGAATGAAGCCCATTCGCGCAGAAGTTCCGAACAGCCCTCCTTCCGAAAGGAATTTATACGTTCCACATCCACGCCAAAAAGCAAGGCACCTTTGAAATGAATGACTATCCCGGAATTTGGGTGCATTAGGGATTCTCGTGGCGCTACCGATTTTTTGGGAAATACTCTCAGAGCTACTACGCTGGAAGGGCGATATCGTTGCGATGCCGAACGGCGCGAAGTACCGCCTGCAGGAGACGCTCAACGGACTAACGTACACAGCAAGTTCGACGAATCACTCGCCTGAAGCGGCGGCAAATGCGCTGCGGCTGAAGAACTCTCAGGCTGCTGTGCCTTCCGCGATACGGTGCTCGACTCTATCAAAAGGGCGAACAGCGTCGAAGGGAACCTCTCATAGCGGAATCTGCGCTCGCGAAAGATCGTGGAAGACCTCGAGCGGGGCAAAGCGGATTCCGCAGAAAGCTCTCGCGAGGGCTCGATTAGCCGGAACGTGAGTAAGTTCGGTTTCCCACCTGAAGAGCGACCTGTGCCGGTGAGTGTCCTTCTTTAGGTGAGCGTAAGCGAGCGCGGGTTTTGCCTGCTTTCCTGGTTCCTGTGCGGCAAGAACCACTTTGTCCGCGCGATTACGGAATATTTGACATAGCCGATCTCACCTTCGCGCTCTGCAGACCTCCGCCCTCGTCCTCAATCTCGTTTATCATTCATGGAACTATCTCTTTTGGAACTACAGTAACGGAAGAAAACCGGGGTTGTCAAGTTAATGGGTGCTGCGCGTGATTTTACAAAATTGCGTTAGCAGTGAGCTTCGTTAGGGTAACCAGACCGAAAGGAATAAGTAGATTGAGAGCGGATAAGTGATTATGCC
>DSCO01000036.1 GCA_011049045.1 Methanomicrobia archaeon
ATTTAAATGCCTCTATTAAATACTCACACCCCTTAACTTCTACTAACCTTCCTACAAACAAAACAACATATTTAGAATTAATTCCATATTTTGCTTTTAATTCTTCTTTACTTTTCTTATTTTTAAAATATTCAAGATTCACACCCAGTGGAATAATTTTAATTTTTTCTTTTGTTGATTCAATGACTTCTTGAGAGATTAGATTTAACAATTCATTAGCCCTATGTGAACTAACTGATACGATTACATCACTATTTTTTACAATAAATTGGGCAATATTCCCACCAAGAGGAATCTTTTTTAGCAATGTTATCTCAGATGAATGTATTGTCGTCAAGTGAGGCAATCCAAAGATTTTCTTACAAATAGCCCCAACCAGTCCTTGAGGTATGATCCAATGAGAATGTATAACCTCAATATTCTCTCGGCGTACTAATTTTAAGGCGTAGAGTAGTTCAAACAAGAAAAAAAAAGGCACTTGTATTTTTGCTAGGTGGCTACTTTTAAGATTGTAGGCAATACCGTTGTTATAGGCCAATTTCTGTAAACGAAACGGATAAAAATATGGGAAACGATATATTTTTATTTCGTCTATTTCCTCTTTGAATTTCGCATCATAGCAATGAGGTGCAAGAGCGAACATCTGAAAACCATTGGAAATTAATCTTTTGCTCAACTCATGGATAAACCACCCTGAGGTATCCTTAGGAAATCTCGGATAATTACTTGTAATAACCAAAATTTTTCTCATGAGGTGCTTTAGTATATCGCCATTATCATGTTTTCCCTATACCTGGTAGATTTCCCAAAATATATATATCCAACCGCTCATTATACTTGTCACACTATGTCTGTGCTCATCACCACGGCAAACAGTCCCAAAGCACTCGCCGCAGTTAGAAGCCTGGGGAGCAAGGGTGTTGACGTCACAACCGCAGATGAACAGGGATTTGCTTTAAGTTCCCTCTCTAAGTACTCTAAGGATTTTTTCTTATATCCGTCGCCGATAAAATACCCCTCTAGGTTCATCCGTTATTTACGCACTTTCCTTAAAAACCATAAACATGAGGTTTTAATGCCCGTTTATTCCAACGACACATATCTAATTGCAAAATACAAATCGTCCCTCGAGCCATTCGTTAAAATCCCCCTGCATGACTTCGCTATAGTGATGAAGGTTAATGATAAAGGATATTTGATGCAAATAGCCGAAGAACTTGGAATTCCGGTGCCACAAACCTATTTTATTGATGATTTGAAAAAAATGCATGAAGTTACTAATAAATTAGTTTTTCCCGCTGTTATAAAACTGAGAGAGACTGCGAGCAGTATTGGCATCTCATATGTATATTCCCGGGATGGGTTAATCTCAAAATATAAAGAAACCATTTCAAAATACCACCTTTACCCTTCCAAGTATCCGTTGATTCAAGAATATGTTGATGGCGACGGCTACGGTGTCTCCCTGCTTTTTAACCAAGGGGATTTGAGGGCAAAAATCACGCATAAACGGCTTCGGGAATATCCTATCACCGGGGGGCCTAGCACCTATAGAATCAGCGTTAAACATCAAGAAATGGAGGATTATGCAATTGATTTACTCAAGCATTTCAACTGGCATGGCGTTGCGATGGTAGAATTTAAGCTTGACCGAAAGACAAAAAAGCCGATTTTAATGGAGGTAAATCCTCGCTTCTGGGGATCTATTAACCAGGCTGTCAAGGCTGGTGTAGATTTCCCATATCTCCTGTACAAAATGGCGGTAGAAGGTGACATAACGCCCGTATTAAATTATGAAATCGGTGTAAAAACTACAAATATTTTCATTGACTACGTCGCTCTTTTAAACTACGTAAGAAGAACAGGTGACATTGGGCTGATAAAAGAGTTTTTTTACTTACCTGTCAATGATGACATACTCTCGTTTGACGACCCGCTTCCTGTCTTGAGTTTTATGTATTCTGGTCTAAAAGAAATGGTTCATAGCCGATACAAGGGGTAGTCATCCTTTTAATCGTTTGATTGCGGCTCCTGAAATGATGCTAATTTTCTGTAATAAGGGCGAGGTTATGCCGCCCGTTTCAAATTTTCCCTCCAATATAATTTTCCTTAAATCATCTTCATTACAATTCGACATGCTTCCTGCGAGATTCCATACTCTCCCCAACTCAAACGAAATGTGGGCATCACTTCCTGCAATAATAGGTTTCTTTAACTCTTTTGCCAAATCTTGTGCTTTAACGTTCAATTCTACTGAGGTTCTACCATTTATCCCTTCTATGATGTCTACCGTCTTTATCAATTTATTACCTGGAAATCTCTTTCTTCTATAGGGATGCGGGAGGACGGAATTGCCACCTTGATCTCTAATTTCATCAATAAGCTCTTCAAATCTTTGTGATTTTAATTCTTCATTTAAAAACAATCCTATGACGTCTCCATAATCTGTATTAACCTCTGAGCCAACTATGATTAATATATTATCTTGCTTAATAGATTTTGCCTGCAATCCGCCTTTAATTGTGTTGTGGTCGGTAATTGCAATAGCATCTAGAGCCCTTTGCTTTGCTATTTTTAGTATTCGTTGCGGAGAAAGGACACCATCATAGGAATGTTTGCTATGTACATGAGGATCAAATTTAATAGTCAAGCGTTTTCCCTCCGCGTAAATAGAAATTTTTTCCCAATATTAACTGAAAGATCCACTGCAGAACTCAAAATCCACTCTTTTTTGGTCGTCGTCCACCGTTCAGGATGCGCTAAAATGTAGAGGTGGCTTGCATGATTACCTTTTATGACCTCGATTAAATCATCTGTTGCGTTTACCACTAACCCTTCATTTTGATCTGACATAAAATCCCGCAGTTTGTTCTTCAAGTTCCAGCTCCGACCAGTATCCGAAAAATAAGTAACATCCTTTACAGACAAATAAGCCTCGCCATCTATATTAAAATCCCTAAAATCGTATCGGCTCCACAAATACCTATTATCAATTTTCGATAAAGGGCTCCCGTGCATGCATATCGTTTTGATTTCTACAATTTTCTTGAATTCTGCGATTTCCTTTTTGAATAATTCTATCGCTTTTTCGTAATCTCCTTTTGCTTTGCTCAGAACTTCGTAATGGTAGCCTACCTCGTGACCTAAATCATGAACGACTTTAATCACTTTAGGATGAAACGTGTAAGGGTATCGGAAATAATAAGTCGCGGGTATCCCTAGATCGTGCTCTACCAATGCAATTCTCAGCGCATTTTTAAGTTTCCGGTCTATATCATGCCGGAGAATAACCGACATCCTTTGCCCTTGTCCAGTGAGATACGAATAAACTGTTTGGGGTTTATAACCGCTCTCTAAAAGTGCCGTACATAACTGCTCATATTTTTCCACCGTAAAATCCCGCATCACTCTTCCCATCTACTGTTCCTCCGTTCGCTCGTATCCACCTGCATATCGAAGAGCATCGCGAAGAGCAGGAACTGCACACCGAGCATGAACGCCAGGAGCGAAAGCGTCGCGCGAATGAACAGCGGTCCACCCTCCACGAACTTGTAGTAGAGCGAGTAGAGTATGCCCAGAAACCCCAGCGGCGCGAGGATGATCCCGAAGAAGTAGAAGAGCACGAGCGGATGGAAGCTCAGGATCACATACTTCATCTGCAGCCGCCAGAAGAAATCCTTCAGCAGCAGCCACGAGACCTTGACGATGTATTTGCTGTACTTGATCCCTGACTTCTCGCGCCCGTATTTCGCTGGCATCACGACATCCTTCACCCGGAAGCCCTGCACGTTCAACCGCACGAGTAGATCGTTGCAGTACCCGTACCAGGGATACACGGAATCGAGCGAGAGCCGTTCCAGTGCAGTCTTCGAGATCGCCGTGTACCCGTTCTGGGGGTCCATCAGCTGCCAGTAGCCCGAGCCAACCTTCGTTAAGAAGGTGAGCAGCGAATTGCCAATGAACCGCCATTTCGTCATGCCACGTCGATATTCGTGGCTCAAGAGTCGATTACCTTTGGTGTAATCCGCTCTGCCGTCCACGATCGGATCCAGGAACTGTGGCAGCAGCACGGGATCCATCTGGTTATCGCCCGCCATCACCGCGGCGATATCCATTTCTTCTTCCAATGCTTTCTTATAGCCGGAAACAATTGCACCGCCAACGCCCTTGTTCTTCTCGTGCTGGATAAAAACGATCCGCTTATCGGTTTCTTGTACCGCTTGGATGACCTTTGCAGTTGCATCTTTCGAGGCGTCGTCAACTGCATAGATTTTATCGACGTACTCGGGAATGCCCGTCAATGTCTCCCTAATCAGTTTCTCTTCGTTGTACGCGGGCACGACCACGCCTATTCTGTGTTCTCGATACATTACCCATTAAACCCCTGCCGGGGTTTCCCAACGCCTTTATAAACAAAACCCAACCGTTCACACTCAGTCTTATCGTAGGCATTCCTGCCATCCACGATCACCGGCGTGTGCATCTTCCTCTTTATCCTCACCAGATCCAGATTGAGATAATCTTTATGTTTCACCACGAGCACGAGTGCATCCGCATCCGTGACCGCCTCGTCGAGCACTTTGGTAAACGGAAGTTCAAACTCGCGGACGTTCGGATCATGCAATGCCGGCTGTGCCCCTTTCGCCCGGAGGATTTCATACAATGGTTTCACGGGCGTATTACGCGTATCATCCGAGTTCTCGACGAACGCAACACCTAACAGCGCGATCTTCGCGCTCTCTACCTTTACTCCTGTATCCCGTAAACCTTCCTCGACAAGCTCAGCCATGTGCGTCGGCATCCACTCATTTAGCTTTCTGCTCTTCACCATCACCTGCGGATCGACCTTGAAGCTGCCGTAAGTGTCCACGCCGTACTTCAGGAGCCAGGTATCTTTTGTCAGGCAGTGGCCGCCCACGCCCGCGCCCGGGAAATGCATATTCCGGATGGGATTGGCAGACGGGTTCGATGGGTCATTTGGCAGGTTGTTCACCAGCTCACGTACCTTAAACACATCCACGCCCAGGCTTTCACAGAGCAGGGCCATCTCGTTCGCAAACGCGATGTTCACGTCCCGGTACGTATTCTCGACCACTTTCGCGACTTCAGCCGTGAGCAGATCAGTTGGATGTAATCCGGCCGTAATGATCTTCGCGTAGAGCGCCATGGCGCGCTTCGTGCTCTCGGCATCGATGCCACCCACAATCCGTGGATACTGGGTGATATTATGGAGCAGCCGGCCCACCATTACGCGTTCATATGAGAATGCGAGCGCGAAATCCTTGCCCGCCTTCATCCCTGACTCCTGCTCCAGGATCGGCTTCACCACGTGTTCCGTCGTACCCGGTGCAACCGTCGATTCGATTATGACCAGCGCGTCTCTTTTCAGGTTGCGCCCCACCTGCGCGCTCGCATCCTTCAAGGATTCGTAGTGCGGTATTCCCTGATCGTCCGTGGGCGTCTGGACATCGATCAGGATAGTATCGGCATCTTTACATTCCGCGAAGTCGTCGGTCACTCGGAACGTCCCCTTCTCGACAACTCGTGCGATGAGCTCGGATAGGCCCGGCTCGTCGCCGCCAATCGGGTTTTTCCCTGCATTGAGCCAGTCGATCTTCCAGCCCGAGCGTTCCGACCGCCGCTGGATGCCTACAACATTGAAGCCGTCAACATCAGCAAACAACGCCGCTGCGGGTATGCCCACGTAGCCCATCCCAACCACCACGAGCTTCGTCATCTCAGATCAGCGCTTTTCTGCCGTAATTCTCACGTTCTTACCGCACTCGCATTCGTACACTCGTTCATCCTTGTTATTCTCGATGAGCTTCTCCAATTTCCGGCCGCAGGAACAGACATATCCCATTAATTCCGCGGGATTGCCGTACACGAGCCCGTAGGCGGGAATATCCCTGGTCACGACGCTCCCCGCGCCGACCATTGCGTGCTCACCGATCGTCACACCGCAGATGACTGTTGCATTCGCACCGATGCTCGCACCGCGTTTCACCACCGTGTCCTCGATTTTCTCCTCACCCCAGCTCAACGACCGTGGATACAGATCGTTCGTAAAAGTAACGGACGGCCCGATAAAGACCTCGTCCTCGATCCTCACACCCTTATAGACCGATACGAAATTCTGGATCTTCACGTTATCCCCGATCTCCACCTCGGTATCAATATACGCGCTCTTCCCGATGATGCAGTTCTTACCGATCTTCGCCTTTTCGCGTACATGGACGAAGTGCCAGATCTTCGTGCCCTCGCCAATCTCTTCACTCTCGACGATCGCGGTGGGGTGTTTAAAGAACATCTTTGCTTCTTCCTTTCGCCCTGATCTCCTCAGTTATCCTCAGATTTGTCAGTGCCTGCTCGGCCGTCACGGGGAATTGCCCTCCCTCTTTCGCGCACCGCACAAAGATCTTCAGCTCCTCCTTCAGCGGTTCTACCTTGCTCACCAGCACCTTCTCGATAATGTTCTCCTGCACGTAGCGCGAATTGACCTCGCTGTACTTCTGCGGCTTGCGATAGATGTAGACCTCCTGGTTCATGAAATCGCCCTCAACCGAGAAGTCGGCATCCTCGACGTAGATACTGCGCGTCTTCTTACACGCTATCCGACTCGCCGATAAAGAGACCGCGCAATCACCAAACCGCGCGATCGCCGTGCACAGGTCCTCATCCCAGACCGAGTTCAGCCGGTACGACGTATGCCCATCCATGAAATAGTTCCACACGAGATCGATATCGTGGATCATCAGGTCCGTCACGACGTCGGCATCCGTGATTCGTGTCGATGCAGGATTGAGCCGTTTGATCTCGATATATCGCGGACGGTTGATGAGCTGCTTGATCTCCTTCACGATTGGATTGAACCGCTCAATGTGCCCCACACCGACCACGACGTGATCCTGTATCGCCCGTACCAGCTGCGCGGCCTCTTCACTGGTGGAGCAGATCGGCTTCTCGATCAAGCAGTGGATTCCCATGCCGACCGCCTGCCGGGCCTGCTCAAAGTGGTATTTCGTTGGCGCGCAGATGCTCACCAAACGCACCGTATCTAACAGTGATTTGATGGAATCACTTACCAGCACGCCTTCCCCGTACTGCTCACTCATGCGCTGAGCTGCGCCGCCGTTAACATCATAAATGTAAACGTCATCGACGTCCTTGAGCTCGGTATACACGCGCACGTGGTTCCTGCCCATCGTGCCCACGCCAATCACGCCAACGTCCATGCTTTCTGCCTGCTACCTTACCTCGTTTACCGCTGCACAGAGGTACACGAGTCCGTCCTTACTCAAAGCGGGGTGGACCGGTAAACTCAAAACCTGTTTCGCTAAGCTCGTCGCCGTCGGGCACTGATCACGCTCATAGCCGAGGTTTTGATATAACGGCTGCAGGTGGATCGGCAGCGGGTAATGCACGGCGGCTCCGATCCAATTCTGGCTCAAATAGTCCAAAAAAGCGTCTCGGCTCATTGGAAAGCTATTCGTCAGTTTCACCACATACTGATGGTACACGTGTCGCACGTTCGCCTCTTTGTACGGTTTCTCCAGCGTGCTATTCAGATGCTGATTCAAATACTTCGCATTGGCTATCCTGCGCTTATTAAACTTCTCGAGCTGATGTAATTGCGCGAGCCCCAGTGCCGCCTGCAGGTTGGTCATGCGATAATTGTAGCCCAGGCTGGTGTGCATATACTTCTGACTCTGGCCATGATTGATGAGCAATCGCACTCGCTCTGCTAACCTGGGATCGTTTGTGGTTACCATGCCGCCCTCGCCCGTCGTCATGTTCTTCGTGCCGTAGAACGAGAAGCAGCTGAGATTACCGAAAGTGCCAACGCGCGCTCGCTCATACTCCGCGCCATGCGCTTGCGCGCAATCTTCAATTAAAAAGAGATGGTGGTCTTCGCATAACGCCTGGAGCGCTTTCACATCAAACGGCTGCCCGAAAAGGTGAACACCCAGTATCGCTTTTGTTTTGGCCGTGATCTTTTCTGCTGCATCGTCTGGGTCAATGTTGAACGTTCTTTCGTTTACGTCAACAAAAATGGGTTTCGCGTTTTGGAACAGAACAGCATTGGCCGTTGCAATAAATGAAAAGTCGGGAACGAGAACCTCATCACCGTTTTTTATATCCAATGCTTTCAGTGCTAAATCCAGTGCCACCGTGCCGCTTGTGGTGGTCACAGCATACTTTACGCCTACGTAAGCTGCGAATTCTTCTTCAAACCGCTTAACCCACTCGCCACTGGCAAGCATCCCTGAGTTTAATACTTCAAGAACGTTATTGATTTCCGTTTCGCCTACCACCGGCTTAGAAAGCGGAACCAAAATTGTTGGACCTGCGAGTGGCGATTCAGAGTTCATGGGATGAAACTAGCACTCATTTATTTTGGAATCCCGACGAAATCCGAACCTTGATACGTCGGCCTAGAATCCTGAACGCGCAGACAAAGCACCAGAATACGTAGAATAGCTCTTCTCCCAATGTGGTTGGCTCGTGAGGCGTGTATCCTTTTATTATCCTTCGATAATTCTCTTTTGTCATCTTAGGTTTTTCCGCGCATGGCGCCAAGCCAGAAGATGAAATCGGGATCCTTCAACCACTGTGGTAATGAAGATGCCCATACGATTGTACTGCTGCCTTGCAGCAACCTCACAGCATGTTCGAAGCCGCGTTTGAAGATCTTCATGCCCCGGGTCTCCAGCAACTTAGCGAATAGCGCCTCCAGTATCTGCACGAGTCTGGTTTCTACGATTGTTCGGCCTACGTCGATCTTGTGCCTCTGCCCGTTGATCAGAACCCTTCGCCATTTCGGCTTCGTGTAGGCTAAAGAGACATTGAGCAACGCCTTTTCCTTCATGCTGAGTACTCGCCAGTTTCCGCGAATCCGCCCCTTATGGAGCTTGTCCCGCAGCATCGTATGAGTTACTACCGTCATGTTCCCCGACCTCGAAGACAAGAAAGAGACGAGCTAGCAGTTGCGTGTAGCCGTCGTGCCTCTTCGCACCACCTTACGAACAAGATAAATGCACGCCCCAGTTTAAATAACTTAGGGTCGCATGCCCATAGGATAAGGACAATAGTTTTGGATATACTGGTAATCATGTGGTTTTCCGTTCGTGAGATTACTTCCTGCCTACGAGCCCCGTTCCGCCCTCCGGTCATCACCGGGTAGAGATCGTGCCGGCGCGCCCACGCGAGGAAGAGGTCTAGCTCGGTCATAACGCCCTCCGTACCCGTTCGCGTCCCTGGATTTCGACGCAGGCCGGGCAGAGGCGGCCTTTCCATCCCGCAGCCTCGATCCCGGCCTCAGTGTAGAACCGCCGGCCCTTTCCGCAACCCAAGCAAATCTTCAGGATCCCTTCGACGTCACTGAGGCTCATCGTTCGCACCTCCCAAGGGTGGCGAGCGAAGTCTGCATGAAGTCGCGCGGATAGTGACCCTTGCTGCGTTCTAGGAGGCCAACGAGCTCTTTGGTCGCGAACGAGAGATCTTGGATGGCGCGAATGTGCGAATGGATGTTCTCAGCGAAGAGGACCTGATTCTGCTGGATCCCATTCATGGCCCTGAGCACAAAGTCGGTCGTGATCGGGTACTCTTTGAGCGAGTTGAAGAAATCCTGGACCTTCAGGTTGTCGAGATCCGCGGTCTCGGCGTGCACCGTCTCCGCCTCGTGGAGATTGAACGAATTGTCAATGACGAACCACAGCCCCTTAGTCGTGCGCACCTGCAGCTTCTTGCCTTCCGCATCGTACTGCTCGGCCAGCGCATTCTTCACAAGCGCATAGTGCTGCTTAGATACTTTGAAACGGTACTGCCGGCCGGCGCGTTCCGTGAAGTCCGCGTCGAGCGCGCGTTCGAGCTGCCTGACGAGCTGGAAGAGCTTGTAGAGCGCGAGCTGTTTCGAGTCCTTGCTCGTGTTCGCGAAGTATGACGCGCGATCGAAGAGGATAACGGACGGGTTCGTCAGCCAAACCTTGCGGCCCTTGAAGATGATGCGCTGCCCGCCGCCCGCGATGCGGAGTGGCGTGAAGTCAAGTCCGTGCTCGAGGAGGAAGCGTCGGCGCATTTCACCCGTCCAGTTCCGCAGCCCCTTCGGAACCTTGAGCGTAAGCATGAACGCGTGCGCTCGGACGGTATCGGGTTTCACCGTGGAGAAGTTCGAATTTTTGGTTGAAGAAGTACGAAAAGGGTCGGTCTTGTCCTGACCTACTTGGGTTGTTTTTCGTACTTCTTTTGGAGGCTCCGCGAGCACTTCCCAGACCCCGTACCCGCACTTCGAAACGACGCCGAGGCGCTTCAGCTGGTCGAGATGGTACTGCAGCGTGGTTTTTGGTACTTTGAGTTGCGCTGCGATTTGCGCGGGCCGGAGGCCGCTTCGGAGGAGTTGTACTAGGGACAAGTTCGAATAAGAGGCCGGTCTTGTGGGTGGGTCTTGAATTCGTACTTCTTTCGATTGGAGATCGAGTATGCACGAGTTCTTCACTGGTCGCGGAGAATGGCTTCGGCGATCGCCCTAGCGAGTAGTGGCGGGACTGCATCACCGAGTTGGTGATAGCGTTGATCGAGCGTACCCTTGAAGATGTAATCGTCGGGGAACGATTGACAGCGAACACACTCCAACCAGGATAATCGCCTCAGTTTGCCCTGGTCCCAGATGATCGTGGATGGTGCACGGAGGCCGTGGAACTCGGTTGCGGTGAGCGTGAAGGGCACGTCCTCCTCGTCGAGAACATGTAAAGCAAACGAGCACTTCTTCCTACCCAATTGGTTCGCGCGCCTGATCGCGCCCGCGATGCCGTCCTTAGAGACGATCTTCGCGCCGCCAGGATACACGATCGTGCCGAACTTCACCCACGGCAAAAGTTCGCGATCGTCGAGCGTGCGCTGAGGATGCTTTGCGTGCGTTGGCAGTGGGTACGGGTACTCGCCAGCGATGCACCGCAGACGCTGCTGCGGCACGCCGTAGTTGGCCGCGCATAGGAGATTGTAGGGCGTGCCGAAAGGTAGGTACCATGCGATCGAGGGCACGTTTTCGAGGATCCAGTATTTGGGCTTGTGCTCTTGTACGATTTGTAGAAAGTGGTTGGTGAGTGTCATATCATACGTCCGGACGCGTTTGGCGAGGCTGAACTCGGTACAGGGCGTGCTCCCGATGACCACATCGGCCTCAGGCAGTTTGTCCGCGGAAAGATCAAGGATGTCCATCTGCCAGGTTTCGATCTCTGGATGATTTAGATTGTAGGAAGAGAGCGCTATCGGGTCGATATCAACACCAAGGATCACATCGAACCCGGCCATCTTGAACCCGAGCGTGGAGCCGCCGGCGCCGCAGAAAAGGTCGATGACTTTCACGCGTCTCTCGTCACTGCTGCAAGAGCGGACTGGTAGACCCGCCATTCCTCAATCGTCGTGAGAATGATGCCATTACCGAGGTCGATGACAAACCCCTGGGCGAGAAGGGCAGAGACGATAGCCTCCCTGAGGCGACGTCCATTTGTCCGCCTAGTCTCGGGAGGGATGAATGTGCAGTCCCAGCGCATTAAAAACCGCGAGTAGTGATACTCATTGACGCGGACAGTGCCAAAAAGCTCCAGGTACCTGATGAGGTCCTGCTCAGAGATCTCGCGTGCGTCATCGATGAAGTGCCCTTCGGGATTGCATTTCCGCTTGTAGTAGATAGGCGGATAGTCCATGAAATCAGCCTATATCTCCGCTGGCGGAAAGCCACAGATAAAATTGGCGATGGTGATAAGAGGCTTCGCGCAAAAACGGCAAAACAGCTTTGGAGTAGGCTTACCAGGAGGAACAGATCGTGCAATTTCTTGTCTTAGTGTACATACCGCGCGACAAACCTAATTCTCCGCTGAGAGAGAAGTTATAGCTAGGAGGTGAAACTAGCTAAACAAGAATGGAGGAACTAGCTCAGCTATGGAGTAAGTTGTCGCTGAAGTAGGTTATCGTACTTGATTGCCTGTTCCGTTTTAGAAGCGATCACTGGGGCGCAGCCATATTTTCTGGCTGCGCTGATTAATCGGTTCTTGTCAACTAGCGAGACAACACCAGAGAGTTTACATTGGATGATTAGCTGGGCATTCCGAACGGGCAGCGGCTGGCCGCTGAAGAATGCGTCGTCGCAAATAGAGGGATACAACGCGATGAGATCGATCTTCGCGCCATCCGCGGCGGCGCCCTTCGAACCTGCAGCACGCATTGCGAGATAGCCACGGCGCTCAAGGTCGCTTCGGACCGAGCGTTCGAAATCTGCACCGCGACGATACTGGGTACTCACGGACCGGCACCAAACGCGAGCCAGCCGAGTGCGATGCCAGCGATGAATGCAGCTGCAGGGTAGAGTCGGTACTTGCGTGCCTTCTTCTCTTGACAGTAAGCCACGATCGCATTGGATAAGACTGTCTTTCGATTGAGCCCGGTCGCTAACGCGCACCTGGTGATCTCATCGTATGCCTCTAGAGTCACAGCTACAGTTTTACGGTTTAACCCTGAATTTGACACCAGCGACTATTACTATATTGATTTAAACCGAAACAGATAAGTGTAAAGCCCCCAAATATCTAATAGAGACATAAATGGTGGCGATAGCTATGAATAGTGCTTATGAATGCATAAACACCCTGCATGCG
>DSCO01000037.1 GCA_011049045.1 Methanomicrobia archaeon
GTGGTGGCGGCTGCGGCGGCTTGGGGGGCGATGGCGGGAACAACACCGGCTCAGGCGGCAGTGCCTCGCATTTGGATGATTTGATGGGCTCTGGTGGTGGTGGCGGCGGCGATTGGAAGGAACCTAATGGGAAGATCGTGCTCTCGTCAGGTGGTAATGGTGGGTCAGGAGGCGGATATATACAGTTAGACGCTTCGAACATTGATATGCAGGGTACCCTCTCCGCTAATGGAACAAATGGAGAAGGGGGTAATAAAACAAATAAAAACTTTTTTGGTGGTGGCGGTGGCGGCGGTAGCGGCGGCCAGATCATCATCAAAGGGAATACCGTCAATGTCACGGGCATGCTCTATGCGGTGGGCGGTAATGGTGGTAATAATAGCAATAAAGGAACCGGTGGCGGTGGTGGCGGTGGTGGTGAGATCCATGTCTATTACGATAGCAGCATCGTTCCCGGTCACAGTAACGTCAAAACGAACCATATCAATGTGAGCTACGGCGTGGGTGGTGCCAGTGGTAAAAGCGGGGCGGATCCCGGGGAGAACGGCACCCCCGGATCGCCCGTGGTCGCTCAAGCCCGCTATTTCCCCAGTATCCTGTACTATAGCACCGGGTATCTCGTCTCTACGGGCTACGATACGAGCAGCACCCTCATCCGCTACGGGAATCTGACCTACCGGGCTGACCTTCCCCGGGATACTGATATCGTCGTGAAGGTCCGCACCTCGATGTATCCTGACCTGCGCGATGCCGTGCCCTGGGAGGACTGCCCGCCCGTTCTTAACGGACAGGACATCTCCGACCTCCCGGTGGTCTCCGACGGGCACCGGTATATTCAGTGGCGCGCTGAACTGCTCACCCTCGATCCGCGCATCACGCCCCTGCTCAACTGGGTCACTATCAGCTATGAATATGGCAATAGACCGGTGCTCGTTACGTCAGCCGGGCATCTGGACTTCAAGAGCCAGTACCTCTATTTCTCGAACTATCAACTCGTCCACACGCAGGGCGGCACGATCAGGGCGCAGGACGGTGGTGACTTTATGCTCTTCGCACCGCCACTCTTTGTGGGTACCAATGGCCCGGGTATATCGCTCCAGATCAATGCAATCGCCCTTACGGGCACGAAGAGATCGCTCAGTGGCCGTCTCCGCGCCACCGTGGCCGCCTCATACCAGGAGGAGACCCTGCTCACCAACTCCCTGAACTTCGAAAATATCACCCTGCAGATCACGACCAGCTATCCCCACGCCTGGGAGCACTGGTTCAACGCGACCTGTGGCGAAGCGGGAATACCCCCGGGCACTGAACCCGGGCAGTACACTATCACGACCGCAGGAAACGCGCTTCGGGTCGTCTTCTACGGGAACGAGACCAGGCCCGTGAACCTGTGGTTGAAACGCTCCCGTGCGGAAGTCGAGATAAAGAGCTGACCCGAAAGAAGGAGCCGCACTGAGCGAGAAGAGATAGCGAGATGAACCTGCGAGAACGATCGGTACCGGGAACCGAAGCTGCCCAGGCGTTCGCCGTGGGCGCTCTCCTCATCACCGGGATCGTGCTTACCGCGACCTTTATCTATATCTCCACCAACGCGCCGATCGAGACCAAAGCGAGCGAGTATCAGCACGCCGATGAGGTCGCCGCTGATTTCAGCACGCTCTGCACCAGCATAACCGCTCTGGGTGCTTCCGCATCAACCGGCGCCTCACTCTCCGTGCCTATCCGCATGGGCCCCGCGAAAGAGTCGCTTATCGCGCGCATCCATGGATCATCCGGGACGATCAGCTTCTCACCTACCTCTGAGCAGGTGACCCTAAGCGTCACTGAAAGTGGCACGGGCTCTTCTGCGGTGTGGACGGATGAGGAGTTCACCAATACAACCGGCTTCAAAGTCGTCCGCATGGCAGGCACCATCGTGCTCGACGGGCCGCCA
Source organism: Methanomicrobia archaeon (assembly GCA_011049045.1). Classification (NCBI taxonomy): domain Archaea; kingdom Methanobacteriati; phylum Methanobacteriota; class Methanomicrobia; species Methanomicrobia archaeon. The sequence goes on from DSCO01000037.1 coordinate 1,934, forward strand.
CATCTTCGTGGCTACATGGAATCGAACCTGACTGCTACAACGGGCCAGATCGGTTACGATACGGGAAGTGCGAGCACGGTCTACGAGAACCTCGAATGGAACACCAGTCTTCCGAGAGACACGCGCATTGTTCTCAGGGTGAGGACTGATATGTTCCCGACTATGACGCATGCTAAGAACTGGAGTGACTGCCCGGCGATCGAATCAGGAGACGGCCCTAATACACAGGACCTCAGTGAAATCGCATCGGTCTCACCCGGGCATCAGTATGTCCAGTATCGCGCAGAGCTCAGCACCTGGGACCCCGATCTAACGCCCACCTTATTCACTGTGAGCATCGCTTACTCCTCTCCCGCAGACGGCGTTGTCCTCGCGCGCTCTTCGGGCGCTATCAGCTTCACGAGCACCTATTTCTATCTGCCGGACCACCTGCTCATCTACGGAAATGGTGCGGTGATCAAGAGCCAGCGGGAAGGGAACTTCACGCTCGGGAATTTCAGCATCTCGGCCGCTAAAACAGAGGGCACTACCGAAATACGCGTCTCGCTCTATGACCTGACCGGGCCCCCGGTACCTCCTGACCGTGTGTCCCGTGGCCCATCAACAACCATCATAAAAATATACCGTGAGGACTACGAACTCATCGCCGATCCATTCCGTTATCCCAGTCTAACGCTAAACATCACGACGAACTATACGCAGGCCTGGCAGAGCGGGCTGAAGAACGCCCTCACCTCCTCTGGATTGGTGCCTGGATCTGACTATGAACTTACCAAAACCGACGGCTCGGTGCGGGTCGTGTTTCGCGGCCATGATCACATCAAGCTGCATCTCGATAAGACCACCGTTCAGGTACGCATAACACCGTAAGTACGCTGGTCGCGGTCGCCGTGACGACACGGCGTCGGGCACTGGCGGGCGCAACCCTTTTTTTAACAAAACCCGCGGGAAGAACCCGTCTCGTTTGCCGCATTCTCTGACCATGAAGATCATGAATGAACCCGTAAGAGAGCAGAAGCCACGGCAAGGTGAACGAAGGCCGCGAAAACGGCGGGGCGCCCAGGAAGAGGAATGCTACACGTCGAGCATCATGGGTGTGGCGCTCTCGCAGCGGGAGGGTCGCACGGCGAGCAATCGGGTTAAGGCAGATACCCGTGCAATCACGAATGTGAACGATAAAGTAACGAAGTGACCACCCACCGTATACAAAAAAAGAGAGAAGGAGCCCCCGACGGGGCTCCCCGGTAAACGGTTTCGAGTATCTGATCTCCCCTACGCCTTGATGATGAGCTTGAGCGCTGCCGTTGCACTGGCTGTTTCTCCGGAATCACCACCACCGGTAGTTGCCCGGGCAGTCATGGTGCTGGCGCAGCTAATGGGACCTGCCCATAGTTCTCCCCTTAGTGCGGGCCCGAACTTAACATACATGCGTATCGTCGTGCCAGCTTTTACTTCGGTAAGCTCGACTTTGGCGGTACCATTTTCGAGGTCGACCGTCACTGCTGCCGATTGGGCGTCCAGGATCTGGTAGGCTACTTCAGCAGGGTCGTCAGGTCCAATCTGAACGATGACGACCGAGCCACCGCCTTGACTGGGGATGAGAGTGCTTATATCCGCGTCCGCGCAATCCCAAAATACATCCTCGATGGTCAGTGTAGCCACATCCGCGAGAACCGTAACGGTGGACACCGCATAGTACTGTCCCGGGTTGTAGCTTCTTACCTTGTCATCCTTGCTGACGACCGCTTCAAGTAGGTAATTGTCTTCGTCATCCATAGGCAGTGCGTCACCACCGTAAGTCCCCGCAGGGCAGTCAACATCGTCCTCATCGAAGAGACCATCACCGTCGTTGTCCTGCTCAAAGCAGACATCAGCGTAGCGGTAGTCCTTCGTCACGGTTATCATCTGATCTACCGTATCGGCAGCAGAACATATGTTGTCGTATAATAGTCCTCCACCAGGTGCAATATTGTGGATGGAGAACCCTCTGATTTCCGGATTTTCGCTAGTGCATCTGAAGCCATACGTTTTTTGGTCGGTGGTGGGAATGTTACAGGTATCAAGTAAACTTCCGTCGGCTCTGAAAAACTGGATTGTAACGGAACCTTTACCAACGATGTCAAATTTGAAACGAGATTGTGGACTCGGGAACAGAACGGCGACTGATCCTTCACCAATATCACCAGCGTTCGGCCAACCGATATTCGGTCCAAGACCCGCCACAGCATTACTGTGCGTTAAACTGCTATTGTATACACAGAGGCTTTTATACTGGTCTCCTGTCTGCAATGCTAGTGGGTCAAAAGGAGTTCCTGAAAGCTCATCAAAGCCTTTGTGGGGTAACAACAGAGTTTGCCCAAGGAAGCGTTCAGCTAATTGTAGGTCGCCAGAACAAAGTATTTCGTCATAGTTCGTTCCAGGCCAACCTCCTCCGGTGACGTCTTCGAAGTCGGCACAATAGTCCCAATCCATCCCGCTAAAATCGTCGATCGGTTCGATCTCACCCGCATCAGCACCGACGATCACGGTCCCGAGCGCGAGACCCAGTGCCAGTAGTGCAACGAATAGTACGTTCTTCATAGCGTTTCACCTCCTCCAGCTGCTGTATCTAAGTATCCCGAGAGCACCGCTGACGTGCTACCAGGCCCGAGCAGTAGGGCGGGCATCCCGCTACCGCAGGTACTTACCTTAGATTCTTACTTATAGTACATTATATAAAGCTTGAGGGTGCGTTTCCACTGGAAACTCTGGTTCGCACGTCCGAGATCGCGGAGGGGATAGGATACGAGAGGAATAGAATAGGATAGAAATAAATGTGAAGAAACGTATGCTGGAGTCTTCGCAGCCTGGAATCCTGCAGGATCCGCGGTCCAGTCATTCCAATACAGTAAAAGTGAGCATAATCTAATCCACAAACCGGACGCCCGTGACGGCGTGGAGCAACTCGAGATCCACTTCGAGCCCCCAACCGGCGAATTCGAGTACTTCGAGATCAAGCGCAGCGACCTGGCGGAGGAGCTGGACGAACGGCTCGACGTGTTTAACGCTATATTGGCCGGGATTAGGCGGCGGCACGACCGGGTTAAGAGTGACCAGGATTCGGAACATGCGCCTTAGCGAGAACGCGATCAGGTACCCCACGGGATTTATTTATGTGAGGCGGAACGTTCTGTTACGAATGCTTCTCTATCCACCTTCGCGTGCAAAGACGGTGATAGCGACGCTTTTGCCCCTTTTGATGCAGATTGGGTGCGGTAAAGATAGTCATGGCTAACCTGTCCATCCTGCGTACGAGCTAACGCAACTGTTTTTAACATGTTACGACTTGGGGAAAGTAAAGGCGATGCGGGAACGAGCGGAGATCATTGCCCGCGGCGAGGTACAGCGGGTCGGCTACCGGGACGTGGTGGAGCGTGCCGCGCGAAAGCTGCAGCTCACGGGCTTCGTCGAGAAAGCTCTACCCTACGACGTGCGGATTGTGTGCGAGGGTGAACGATCATCCATTGACGCGCTGGTTGAGCAGATCAAGATCAAGAAGCACCCCATCGCGGTGGACGAGCTCGAGGTCCGGTTTGAGCCTGCTACGGGCGAATTCGCGTACTTCGCGATCAAGCGCGGCGATATGGCGGAGGAGCTGGGTGAGCGCATGGATGTTGCGAATGCCATGCTCGTCCGATCCGTGGCGTTGGGTGAAGAATCCGTCGCGATCGGCCGGAAGATGCTCGAGAAACAGGATCACATGCTCGAGAAACAGGATCACATGCTCGATAAACAAGACATCATGATCGAGAAACAGGATCATATGCTCGATAAACAGGATCATATGCTCGATAAACAAGACGAAACGACCGGTGAGATACGCTCGCTACGGGAAGATCTGAAGTCCTTTATGGATAGACACTTCACCACCATCTACCGTGAGATCAGCGAGATCAAGGCGAGATTGGGTATGTCATGATCGCGAGCTAGGGTACGCCGTAACTCGGATTACCGCTGCTGCATGCAGAGAAAGAGGGCGAATACGTTGGTTGTAGTTCGATAAAAAAATGTGACGAGCGCGGTAATAGGAGCACATTGAACCCTGGCTGTCGAACCCCGGGAGCTTCTTTACGCTTCTCTGCAACGGCAACCGGCTACTCCCGTACTACCCGTGACCTGACATGACCATACCAACACCAGCAGGCAAAGTACCGCTTGAGGCGACCGTAGTCCTGAACGCCGAGGAGTTAACCGGCGCACGCGTCTACCTCCATCTGAAAGGCTATGCACGCGCGACCGTGACGCATCTCGATCTCGAGCATCCCGGACTCGCCGGCCTGATACCACCAAAGGCACGCACCTTCTGCTGGATCATCGGCATCGCGGACGGCATACTGATCAGAACCGAGGGTAACGATACCGTAAAGGTCCTCAGCCCGCAACTCACGACCGTGCTGCCGCAGGGTCTGAAGACCAAGACCTGCGTGGGCGGCAAGGCCACCGGGCTCTTTATCGGGTTCCGCAGACGCGAGTTGCGTAAGCTCGAAGCGCTTCACTCGCTGGCTGACCCGCTCGGTTCGGACTGCAGGTAAGCATGATGGCCGTTTTGTCAATCATGCTCGATCGAGATGCTGCACTGAGTATCCGCTCTTCCTGAGGCACTTGAGAATCCGCTCTTCCTGAGGCACTTGAGTATCCGCTCTTCCTGAGGCACCTGAGTATCCGCTCTTCCTGAGGCTACTCCTGTGCCCTGATACGCTGCGCGATCGCGTCCCCAACCTCGGTCGTCTTCGAGCGGCCGCCAAGATCGTAGGTGCGCACCTTGCCGTCCCTCAAGACCGACTCGATCGCGGCTATCACGCGATCAGCAGCGCGCTTCTCACCGATATTCGCCAGCAGCAACGCACCGGCCCAGATCGTCGCGATCGGGTTCGAGACGTTCTTGCCCTTGTACTTCGGCGCGGAGCCGTGGATCGGCTCGAACATGGATACACCCTCAGGATTGATGTTACCGCCCGGCGCGAGTCCCAGGCCGCCCTGGATCATCGCGCCCAGATCAGTAATGATATCGCCAAACATGTTCGGCGCGACCACAACGTCATACCATTCGGGATTCTTCACGAACCACATGGTGATCGCATCCACGAAATTGAACTCGGTCTGAACATCCGGATAGTCCTTCGCGACCTCCGTGAAGACCTCGCGCCAGAACCCGTAGCAGTGCGTCAGCACGTTCGCCTTGTCCACGCTCGTGAGCTTCTTATCACGCTCCAGCGCGAGCTCAAAGGCGTACCGCATCACACGCTCGCAGCCCTTACGCGAGAGCACACCGATCTGGTAAGCGAGCTCATCCGCATCGGTCTCGATATCCAGCTCGAACGTGACCTGATAGAGCGACCGCAGGATCTCCAGCGTCTGCTGCTTCGTGCTGCCTGCGCCCGTGCCCTTGACGCGGCCGCCGATACCGATATAGAAATCCTCCGTGTTCTCACGCACCACGCTGATATCAATGTCCGCGGGCCCTTTGCCCGCCAGCGGCGTACGCACACCCTCGAGGAGCTTCACCGGCCGCAGATTGATGTACTGATCGAAGTAGAACCGTAGTGCGAGCAGTATCCCCTGCTCCAGGATACCGGGCGCCAGACGGGGATCGCCAATGCAGCCGAAATAGATCGCCGCACTCCCTGCCAGCTCCTTCAACGTTGACTCGCTCAGCAACTCACCCGTCGCCAGGTAATGATCCGCACCCTGCGGATACTCGATCCAATCAAGCTCAAAGCCCTCCGGCTCAGACACCGCCTCGAGCACCTTGATCCCTTCTGCTATGAGCTCAGGCCCGATGCCATCGCCACGCAGTACCGCTATCTTATAGTTTCTCATGTCCGCCGTTCACGCTCCTCTATTCTTACCTGCATTTTACAGCCGAAACAAGTGCGAGCGCAGAATCGCGATCTTCTGCTTCTGCTTCTGTTCGTTCGTTAACCTTAACAGTTATGCAGAGATAAAAATGGTTGAACTCCGTGGTGCGCATCCCGAATATACGCGCCACACCTCGAAAGCTTTAACTAGCTCGTGAATCTCACCCTTGTTAAGGATGAAACATGAATAGATCTGGAGGGCGGTTCATGAACCTGAAGACAATCGGAAGTGCGCTGGCGATCGTGCTCCTCGCGACTATCCTCTGCTCGGCCGTTGCCGTCCTTGCCGATCCGGGCGAGGAGATCCTGTTCCTGGGGACCATAACTGATGGTCCGCATGCACTTCCCGGCGCTAAGTGGTGCATGGTAACGGTCGATCAGGTGATCAGTGGCCCGTACCCGAACTGTACCGAAGTGAAGGTGAGACTGTACATTTCCCCACCATTCCCCTGGGGATATTTCGAGACCACTCTTTCCGCTGGTGACCGGGTCGAGGTGTTTGGGAAATATAGTGAGGAGTGCACCGTATCACTGAACGGCAATGCGGACTATTACATAACGAAATATCTCAGACCCCAGGTACCTGCTATCAACACACCGGGACTGCTTGTGCTCGTCGTCATGCTCGCTGCACTCATTATCCTGGGAATACAGCGGCGAGAGAAACGCTAAAGTCCTCGCTTCTTCTGCTTGGCTCGGTTTAGCTCTGAGCAGTGAGTGAGGTACAGGCCGAAAGGAAGGTATCTGCAGGCTAGTGTCTGAACAATTTAATTTTAGAATACTTTAATAATCAGTGAACACCATGAGATATACTCATGGGAGGTATTGAGCTTAAAGAGAGCGAGGAAAAGTTACTCAAGAACTTTATAAAAAAGGGACGAAAAAGTGCAAGAGGGCTAACCAGAGCACGTATTCTGCTGCTGGCTAACCAGCAGAAGGGGGACACTGAGATAGCAGAGATATTAGGTGTTGGCAGGAACACCATCTGGAGGATCAAGAAGAGATATCGTGAAGAAGGTCTTGAAAGTGCCCTTAAAGAGAAACCAAGGTCTGGACAGCCTAAAAAATACACAGAACGGCACGAAGCGGAAATTATAGCGCAGGCATGCACCAAATCGCCCGATGGACGCAAAAGATGGTCGCTTACCTTGCTCACCGAAGAAATGAGGAAGAAGGAAGGGTTTGAAACCATAAATCGGGAGAGTATTCGGCTCATTTTAAAAAAAGCCAAACAAAACCGTGGCTGAAAAAGATGTGGTGCATCCAGACGATTGATGCGCCCTTCAGAGCGTGCATGTACGATGTCCTTGACCTGTATGAAGAACCGTACGATCACAAAAAGCCTCTCGTCTGTCTTGATGAGAAACCGAAGCAGCTTCTCGGGCAGAAGAGAATGGCAATCCCCATGACTCCGGGAAGTCCTGAAAAATATGATTATGAATATGTGAGGAACGGTACAGCAAACATCTTCATGGCTGTCGAATTCAAGGCAGGGAAACGGGTAACGCAGGTCACTGAACGAAGAACTATGGAGGATTATGCATTGTTCGTGAAGATGCTTGTTGACGAAGAATACCGGGGTGTTGAAGTCATCAGATTGGTCACCGATAACCTCAACACCCACAGGGAAACGGCATTCTATGAGACGTTCAGCAAAGATGAGGCGGAACGAATTCTGAGCAAGATTGAAGTCCACCACACACCAAAGCATGCAAGTTGGCTCAATGCTGCGGAAATCGAGATCAATGTGATGGATATCGAATGCACGGACGAACGAATCGTGAGCAAGGAGATATTGGCCGGGAAGTAGCTGCATGGACTGCGCGAAGGAACGACCAGAAAAAGAAGATCAACTGGAAGTTTACCCGGGAGAGGGCTGATAAAAAGCTGTCTAAGTATTATGTTCCGTGATTAAATGGTCATGACACTAGCGCTGCAACAGCCGGTTCACCGCGTTCACATACGCCTCGATCGAGGCCATCACGATGTCGTCCCGTGCACCCCGTGCGGTCACGATCCGGTCGCCCTTCTTGACGCCCACAATGACCTCTGCGAGCGCGTCCGAGCCGCCGGTGATCGCTTCGATCCGGAAATCCTTCAGCTCGATGCAGCCACCCAGCTCGTCACCGATCACCTCCTGCAGGGCCTTCAACGCGGCATCCACAGGGCCAACGCCCATCTGCGCGCTGCAGCACTCCTTGCCGCGCACGATCGCCTTCAACGACGCGGTCGGTATCAGGTTATTCCCGGTCATTACCGAGAGCTCCTTGAGCTCCACCACGCGCTCGTGCTTCGCGACCTCGCCGGTAACCACTTCCGCGATCGTGAAGAGGTCGTCATCCGTGACCTTCTTGCCGCCCGCGCTCAGCGCCTTTACGCGCTCCAGAATATCGTCCACCTGCTCTCGCGGCAGGAACATCCCGATCTCCGACAGCTTCTTCTCCACCGAGTGCCGCCCGGTATGTTTACCGAGCACGATCCGCCGCCGGTGCCCCACCATCTCCGGTGTCATGATGCCCGGCTCGAAGGTCTCGCTCTTCTCGAGCACGCCGTGCGCGTGAATGCCCGATTCGTGCGAGAAGGCATTCTCACCCACGATCGGCTTCGTTATCGGGATCTGAACCCCGGAGAACCGCTCAACCATCTTCGCCGTCTCAAAGAGGTACACCGTCTTGATATTCGTTCTGAGCCCGTAGATCGCGCTCAGGCCCATGACGGTCTCCACGAGATCCGCATTGCCCGCACGCTCACCCAGGCCGTTCATCGAGACCTGCACCTGTGACGCACCGGCCTTCACGGCCGCCAGACTGTTCGCAACACCGAGCCCGAAGTCGTTATGGCAGTGGATGCTGAGGGGTACGTGGACCGCGCGATAGATCGCGTCCACCAGCTCATAGATCGCGAACGGCTCGCTCACACCGACCGTATCCGGGACGTTGAGTATGTCCGCACCGGCCGATTCCGCGGTCTTGAAGAGCTCAATGAGATACCCACGGTCTGTGCGCGTCGCGTCCATCGCGGAGAACATACAGGCGAAGCCGTGATCCTTCACATACCGCGTCATCGCGTACGTCTGCTCCGTCACCGCGGCCTCGCTCATGCGCGTGGTATGGTCACGCTGTATCCGCGACGATGGCACGAAGATGTGGATCAGATCAACACCGCAGTCGATGCACGCGTCAATATCCTGCGGCAGGACACGCGCGAGCCCGCAGACTCGTGCTGACAGGCCCTCCGCCACGATCGCCTGCACGATCGCCTTCTCATCCTTCGACGCTAGCGGATAGCCCGCCTCGATGATGTCCACGCCGAGCTTATCCAGCTGCCGCGCGATCGCTCGCTTCTGCTCGAGCGAGAACGAAATGCCCGGGGTCTGCTCACCATCTCGCAGGGTCGTATCAAAGATCTCTATCGTTCGGCTGGGTCCGTGTGCACTATCACGTTCTCCTGTGCTCATCTTGTTATCTACCTGTCCTCCAGTCCTGCTCTCTCTCTCTCTCTTTCTCTGCTCCCGTGCCTGCAAAAGATCTGGATATAACTAAAGAGCATATACCGCCTATATTAAGCTATAAAGGACCAAATAACCAAATACAAGTGGAGGGATGGTGAAGATGGAGAAGAAGAGTGGCATTGTAGGCTTTACCGGTGCGTTTCGCGAGCAGATCGGTGCGGTCGAAGCGGGTGCGAAGGTGGTCTTTACCGGCTCCGTTGCGGTCTGCACGCCCTTTATCGAATTGCTCGCCTATACCGTCCGTGACAAGGGCTTTGAGATGATCTATGTGCCTGTTGCGGACGCGAAGGAAGCGCGGAAGATCATCGAGGTGCCGAAGGTGGGGTTCAGCGTGCTCGACGAGCCTGCCGACCCTGACAACCCGGATGTGGTGGTGGTCCTCGGCGGACTGGCGATGCCGAAGTTCGGCTGCGCACCCGAGGCGGTGACGAAGCTGATCACGGAGCTCGCCGGCAAAGCGAAGCCGAAGATTATCGGGGTTAGCTTCATGAACATCTTCGAACGCGCCGGCTGGGATAAGCAGGTACCCTTCGATGTCATCATCGATACCACCATGGAGAGCGTGGTGAAGTGAAGTGACGTAGCGGTACGTGCTTTCGTACGCAGCTGCTTAGTTAGCTTACAGAGCGGCCGGTGCACACACAGCACTGCGGTGAGCTCCGCGGTTCGGCGTGATGGAGCGAGTGAGTGAGTGAGTGAGCGAAGACGGTAAGCTAAGAGGCTCGTGACACGCACCTGCGCGTTCTCAGATGGGTGGGCCGACCGGTATCGAAGGAAGGGTGGGGGGCACAGCTTAAGAACGGGCTTTGATCCGTGTGTCCCGTGCGAGCGTGCGCACAAGTGGCAGAAAGCCGCAAGGCAAACTAAAAGAAGCGGCTGGCTTATGTTAGTGCCTCTTCGTCCTGCTCAGAGTTACCACGGCGAATGCAGCGAGTAGACCAGAGAGTACCACCAACCCCGGTGGGGTCGTTGCCGGCACCGAACTGTACACGGTCACAGTGAGCGTATCATACCCAACACCCCCGTCATCGTCCCTTACCGTGAGGTTGACCGTGTAGATCTGGGGCTGAGAATAGACGTGTGTTGGCGTCAATGTCCCGGTGATTGAGTTTCCGTCGCCGAAGTCCCACTCGAAGGTCCAGTTGTCACAGCCGGGATCGATAAAGCTGCCGTTGAACGTCACGGGTTTGTATGCGTCGGTGATGAGGTCCGGACCGGCAGTGACGGTTGGCGCGATGTTACTGATATTCACCGAGATGTTCACGGTGCTGCTGAAGCCTTCCTCGTCGGTGACGCGCAGCGTTACGGGATAAATGCCGTTGTCGCACCACGTATGGTTTATCGTCCCTGTGGTGCTGTTCACTTCGAAGATACTATCGGTGTCGAAATCCCATTCGTAGCTGACGATTGGGCTGCAGGCAACCGAAACGGAAACAGTGAATTCGATCGTTTCGTTCTCATCGCCCGCATAAGGCCCGCCCACCAGGATCTGCGGGGGCTCATACGTGGGGATCTTGAACGCCATGGTGGGGTCGCCGAAGTAGTGGAAGAGCTCGTACTGCCGCTTCTTAACGTCCCAGGGCCAGCCGTCGTGCGTGTACATGTACTGGCGTCCGTAATTCAGGATCTCGCCTGCCCTGAGCAGCGGGGTCGCCGACCCGTGCACGGGATCGAAGTTCGGCCAGATAGCGTCCACGAAGCCTTTTGCAAGGTCGTCGTTCCAGCCGCTCGTGCTGATCCGCGTAGCACCGAATACGCCTGCGGCTCCGCCATCCTGCTGACGTAAAAATGCCTCGCAGAGACAGTCGAAATTTCTAGCTGTATAGTCGTCATCAGTCTCGCCGTCAAACCAGCCCGTCTCGCAGTTGATCGAGAAGATGATCGTGTAATACGCCTCATTGGTGAGGCTCGGAACATCGGACGCCTCAAACTCAGGATCACCCCAGCCCTCGACGGGGGAACTGGGCCGATTCAGCGAGCCACCGTGGTCACGGTGGAAGACAACGAACCGGCCGTCGTTTATCGCGGTGGTAATATCCGCAGTACCGGCGTTCCACGGGTAAGCGGGTCGCAGAAGGGCCGCGGGCAGCGGAAGGCCCAGATCATAGTCGCCGTTGTTGTAATTGGTGGGATCCACATGAGCTTCCGTTGTATACAGCCGATCAACCACAAAGCCCTCGCCGATGAGGTAGTCACGAATCTCTTCTGATGTCAGAATGAATCGCCGGTCCTCGAAGCCGTCTTCATCCCCCGCTATCCATGTCTCGCCGTCCTGGAAAAAGCCGCAGACTGCAGCCTTGTTCTCCCCGCAGAGCCACTGATTATCCTCGTACGCAAAGATCTTAGCGATCACCGTATTCGCTTCTGGCAGGTTTTCCACAGAGATGCGTCCGTAGAAGAGGTCGGGCGTCCAGTATTCCTGGTAATATGGTGCTGCCGCCTCGGGTCCATTCAATATGGCGTAGTAAAGATCCGTTCCGGTGCGGTGACCCGTGGGGTAGTAAACGCTCAGGTGTACGGTTTTATAGAACGGCGGGATATGGTTTGCCTCACCGAGCAGCAGCAAGAACGAGGGACGAGGACTCCAGGTATCGTACGCAGTTTGAATGTACGCCTTGATCTGCTCGGCGGTGGTGCCTGTTACGGTAGTATTCACGACGAGCGTGCTGATTCCTTGCGCGTTCCGCCGTGCAGACAGGTTATCCGCCGCGGGCTCCAGCTCGGGATCGGTAATGATGAGGAAGTCACAGCCGCCGTTGCCACCAGTGCCGAGCGGTGTACCTGTAGCTAGTACCGCACCGGCACCGGCATCAACTCCTGTTACCAGGTCTGGTGACGGCACATAGCCGACCAGCGTCGAATACATGCCTTCGAAATAGCCGGAATCCGAGGACGATGCTCCTGGTCTCGTCGCCATCCGCAATTCTCCCTGGTAATCGATTCGCACGGTAATCGAGGAATAAACAATGAGCTCACCCGTAACCGGATTATGCTGGAAGGCGGCAACGAGCACGGGGAGTATCTTCAGCTCACGCAGTGTCCCGATGGGTCCGTATTCGATCAACGGGTCGGGATAAAACTGGCTGGTGTTATAGAACGTCTCATCCATCGTGAATTCCGGCGTAGGGAAGGGCGGATAGGTACGCTCCAGCTGATCCTCGCCCGGTTCCTGTACCGGGTAGACGAAATAATCGCTCAAATTTAGTGACGTGCTATCCTGAACGTATGCGGTAACCCAATACCCAGCCGGAAGCTGCTCGAGAGCGACCATCATGCCGTACCTCGGGAGCGCGGTATTGCCGAGTTCGTTGGTCTTGCCGCACCCGGGTAGCTCCAGAACATCGAATAGATGGTCTCCTACCCGAACCTGACTTGACTGAAACGCCGGGAAATCGATTTTGAGCGTCATTCCAGTCGCATCCGACGAAATAACCGTTACAATAACGGTATCTGGCTGCTGTGCCGTGACCGCTGAAGTACTGGCCAATAAAAGTATCATGCTCAGTAGTGCTATGCTCTTGGCCCCTACCATAATCTTCTCGTTTTGTTCATCTTTAGTCATCATACATATATACACCTTCAAGCTACGGTTGGCCGATTACCAATAAAAGCATTGCTCTTGCCGTGCCGTGCGGCGGTCAAGTTGCTGGGCTGGTGAAGCGGCACTTAAAGCACCCCGAAGGCAATGACGGGTACGCCGGGGAATGCGACCGAAAAATCCGCATGGCCGAGAACGATACCGTCATTCAGCGCACGAATCGTCTCCTGTAACTTACCGAACGTATTATAAATTTTCGCGACGGCCTGGCCTCGGGTGACCAGATCGCCCGGTTTGGCCAGAAATCGGATGATACCACTGGTTGAGCTCAGCGGCAGCTGGGAGTAGTTCAGGATCTCACCTCGCACAAGCTCGGGCACGGGATAGTGGAACGGCTTTTCCAGCGGCGAAACCATCCCGAGATCAGCGAGGATATTGACGATCGAGTACACACCGAACTCTATGTTTCGCTCGTTCACCACATAGGACTCACCCAATTCGAGCGTCATTGCGGGAATATCATGCTGGAGGAGGCTATAAGAGAGTGATCGCTTCAACTCCTCGGTATCGCGTATAACCAGTAGCCCGGTTTTCTCACTGAAATACTGCGTTGTTGCATAGGCGGTCCCCGCGAGGGTGCGCGGGCACGGGTCGAGTAACGCATGAGGGATCGATCTTCGCCAATCGTTATGGAGATCCAGAACGAGCGCAGGATTCGTTTGGGCGATAGTGCTGAAGGTTTTGTCAGCAATTCGCTCTGCAAGTGAGCCGTTTTTATTGCCGGGGAAGGAGCGGTTGAGATCCTCCTTGCTCAGAATAATGTCGCGCGACGCGGTTTCAAAGCCCAGTGGATTCATCAGTGGAAACGCGTAGATGCTCCCGTTCAGCAATCGTTTCCGGACGGTTTTGAACAGTTCCTGGATGACGACGATACCGCCGACTTCATCACCGTGCACGCAAGCGGTGAGCCAGACGACGGGGCCGGAGCAGGGGCTTTCCGCAGCCATCAGCGGCAGCCGTCGGCGCGATAAATCCGACCCCGTCAGGATTTTGAGGAATGAATAGCTGATTCTTGGCTTTCCGAAAGAGTGGCCACGGCGATTCGTTCCCCTACCCGTTTCACGCGCGATCACGTTCGCTTTTCCTTTAGTGTACTACTATGCTATGAGTATAAGGGACTGGCTTAAGAAGCTATTTTTTCGCAGGGCAGAAACCGATATGTTCGTTGTTAAGGCGGTCTTCGCTCTTTGCTCACATACCCCTGTCAACTTCTTTGTCCCGCACCTACCTGGTCCAAAATCTGTAGTGCTAACGCCTTACACACCGCTTCGATCTCAGGCTCCGCATACCCGCCCTTGTTCAGATACGCGGTCAGCTCAGTCACGATCTTCACCGTGTTTTTGCGTGCCCGTTCTTCGGTCAAGGGCTTCTCGCCCTGCAGCTTGATCCCGCCTTCCTTCCACCCTTCTGCGAAGTACCAGTCCTTATACCACCGGCAGCCGCAGCGCCACAGCAAGTACCCGATCGGCGTCGCAGGGGCCGGCACGCCCGAAATGAGCGCGCGTGCTGTTATTTTATGCTCCAAATAAGCGACCGATAGGTGCCCGCCGGGTGGAATGAGCTCAGCGAGCAGCTGAAAGAGCGCTTCACCATCTGGATCGCGCTCGTCGCCTGAGCGGGGCATATATTCGAGCTCAAGCCAGGGCTTGATGTGTCTGCTGCCCTCGTAAAAGAGCCCGCTTACGATCGTATGCTCCTGGATCTGCAAGCGGAAAGAGTATACGCTCGCGAATGCGCCTGGCTGCACCGCTCCCACCTGCAGCGTGTGCGCACCCACCCGTCTGCCCTGTAACGCGTAGAGCGGATTTGCGGTTTCTCCTGCTCCTCCTCCTTCAGTCATCTCAGTTCCTCCAACCTAAAACCTGACGACTCGCACTGTTCTTATGCCGCCACCGGGTTCTGCAGCCTGCTCGTTTCGCCTGCACGGGTCAGAGTGGCCGCCCCACGACCGTCAGGTACACCACGCTCTCGGCCACACCGTCAACGTCCACCAGCGCGTTCACGTCCTCATCATAGAGCGCACCGATCTGGCAACTCCCGAGCCCCAGCCCCACGGCCGCCAGAGCCACGTTCTGCGCTATATGCCCTGCATCTAAATACACGTACCGGTACGCACGCTGCTGGTACTTCCACGTCGACCGCGCAAAAACAGCCGTCCAGATGAAGACCACCGGTGCATGGTACGCCATCTCCTGATCGAGCGCAGCCCGTGCAACAGCCAGGCGGAAATCACCCGTACGGAGTTGCTCCAGCTCGTGGCTAGCCACCGCATAATGATATACCCCCGGCTTAACGTCCGCAACGGCGTTCACGACTATATACGTCTCCACGGGGTACAGCGCGCCCGCGGACGGCGCGGTTCTGAACGCATAGCCCTGTTGCACCGTCGTGACACCCTGCGCCGCCCACAGGAGTTGCGAAAGCTCCGCTTTCGTCATCGGCTCCCCGGTGCTGAAATGCCGCACACTTCGTCTCTTTTCTAAAACCGACCACAGCGGTGCACCGCCCGCGTGATCAGGTTCATCGAGCTCCACCCGTGGCGCCGAGGGGTACTCCTTATACGTCTCTGGTTTCCGTCTCCAATCAAGCTGCCAGGCGGGCAGATGACCGCGTTGATACTTCAGCTCCTGCTGGAACCGATCGCCAATACCGCCACTCCTTTCTCCACTCACCATAACTCCTTCACCTCGCCTTTTCGCCCTCATGCCACCTCTGTTTCCGGAAAAGAGCGTACATTTATTAGCCGCCTGCACCGTATATACCTACGCCATGGTGACCACACTCGGGATCTATCAGGCGCTCCTGCTTACCACGCTCGCCGCGCTCGCCACGGGCATTGGCAGCCTCATTGCCTACCTCATTCCCAAGCCGGATAACCGCTATCTTTCGATCAGTCTCGGCTTTGCCACCGGCGTCATGATCTTTGTGGCATTCGTGGACCTCTTCTGCAGCGCCAAGGTGGACATCGGGCTCTTTCGTGCCAATGTCTTTTTCCTTATAGGAATGCTCGTGATTCACGGCCTTGACCGCTTCATCCCGCACGTACACCTTGATGGGCAGGTCGATGCGCACTGCGATCGCCTCTACCGGGGTGGGCTCATGACCACGCTCGGTATCGGGCTGCATAACTTCCCGGAAGGCCTGACCGTCGCGCTCGTCGCTCTGGCCGATCTCAGACTGGGCATACCGATCGCCATCGCCATCGCGCTTCATAACATTCCCGAAGGCGTTGCCTGTGCCGTACCGCTCTACTGCGCGACCGGCAATCGTAAAAAGGCCTGCCTCTACTCGTTCCTCGCCGGGCTGACCGCACCGCTCGGCGCGATTCTCGCCATACTCATTCTCCTGCCCGTTCTGAATACCTTCGTTCTCGCCGCCGCGATCGCGCTCGTCGCGGGTATCATGGTCTTCATCTGCTTCGATGAGCTCATCCCTATCGCCAACCGCTACGGTAGCGAGCACCTCACTAATATCGGCATCATGCTCGGTATCTTCATGATGATGATCGCGCTCACGCTCTTCGAATGAGCGATGCCACGATCTCTTCTACCGTCGCCGCGTCCGTCGTCTCTGTCTCCACAGACGCATCGTCCAGTACGTAGAACGCGCTCTTCTCCGCCATGCTCTCCTTACTGAGCAGCTTGTCGATCCGCTGGCTCACGAGCAGCTCCGCAGCTTTCATGCCTTTCCGCTTCTCCAGCGTGCGGTACGGGTTCTTGATGATTTCCAGCTTCGTCAGCTCGTTCTTCGCCGTCCGAATATCAAAGAGGCAGAAGTACGCCGCCTCTCCGAAGTGTGCCGAGACCTTCGAGCGCAGCCCGTTATTATCGGTACAGGGCACGGCATAGCGGATATATTCCTTGAGCTCGGGCTCCATGTGGATGAGCACGCGGTCCACATGCTGCACCGCGGTCCTGATCTGCGTCTCGAGCTGCTCACTCAGGTGATGTGCCCGCTCAAGATCCTTAAGGTTCGTCTCCACCTTCAGCTCGATGAAAATAAACTTGCCGGAGCTCCGCGCTTTCAGTGAGGTGATCTTCCGGACACAGCAATTGTTCGTCACGATCTCACGGATCTGGTTCAGCGCATCGTAATCGATCGACGCGTCCAGCAAGACCTTGACCGAGTCCTTGAAGATCTCGTAGCCCGCCCGGAAGATGAGCACTGAGACGACGATGCCCGCAATCGAATCAAGAGACGAGAACCCAAAATAATAGCCCACCAATCCCCATACTACCGCTACGGACGATAAGGCATCTGATCGCGTGTGTTGCCCGTCCGCGATCAAGCTGGGCGAATTGATCGCGCGGCCGACCGTGAGCTTATACCTGCTTAAGATCAGCGCGGTCGCAACCGATAGCAGTGCCACCAGGAGTGCCGGTCCCAGGTTGGTTACGATTGCGGTTCCAAACTGCTCAACCGACGTGAGGATGATCTCATAGCCCGCATAGAAGATCGCGAGCGCAAGGAACAGGCTGGCTATATTTTCGATCTTATAAAAGCCGTAAGGGAACTCTTCGGTAGGCTTGCGACTTGAGATCACCAGGCCGATAAAAACGCCGAATGAACTGATAATATCGGTAAACGAGTGAATTGCATCGGCTAACAGGGCAACACTTCCCGAGATGATGCCAATACCGTATTTGACAACTGCCAGACAGGCCGATACAACAATAGAAAGTAAAGCAGCTTTCTTATCGCGCTCCTGTGGGATCATTGTGTACGATCTCTAGGGCATTACTGCTTAAATACGTGCTTACAGGATTCGAGTAACTGTCAGGTGGTTCGTCTTCACCATTAAAAAAGAAAGGGCACTTCTCCCGATTTAGGATAGGATTGAGCGGTGAAGAAACGCACGATTGAAGTTCTCTCGTCGTGAAATCCCTGATCAGAGCCAGTTTCATCCCACCGCAGGATCGCGGATTTTACGAGAATCTGGCAACTTTGGGTTGAGTGAGACCTCAGCAACGATCTCTACGATATTCTCGAGTGGTATACGTACACTTTGGTCACGTTGTCTCCTGATAGATCCATGGAGACAGCTACGGCAAAACGTGTGAAAACCAACCCCTTCAGGGACAGCGAAAAGACGCTTTCCTGTTGCCCATTTTCGCCAAATAGCATGCCTAGCGGGGTTTTTATTTCCTCTGTTCGTTCCTAAACTTGGAGAAGAACCAAAGTGCGCCGAGAAAGACCATGCTATCCAGTTTGGTGAAAGTCCAACCTGAGGAACGGCTAGCCACCACCTCAGAACTGAACCCTGCATCCAGTCCGGTAACGGGCTGTGATGAAGCCA
>DSCO01000038.1 GCA_011049045.1 Methanomicrobia archaeon
GAACGTGACGGCGAACTGGTATATGGCCGCGAGCCTGGTGCCGGACACGGAGTACCGGGTGGGCACGAAGACCGTCGATTTCACGGGCAATGTGAACCCGGCCTGGGTGAACGGCACGGCGCGAACAGTATCCACCGAACCAAGCCCAAGCCCAACGCCAACCCCGACGCCAACACCAACGCCAGACATCCCCCGATGGGACATCAACGAAGATTGCACCGTGAACTACATAGATCTGACCATATTATCCGCGCACTGGGGTGAGACGACCATAGCACCATATCCACGCTACGATATCAATGCAGATGGAACGGTGAACTACATAGATCTGACCATCTTATCGGCGCATTGGGGCGAGTCGACGTGTTAGGTAGGTATAAGGGAACGGAATGCGTAACGTAACGTATGCTGTCAATGGCGTTCGCCCGGGTAGGTTGGTGGGGGCGGGGCTATCTATCCTTATATTCTCGATGCTGCTCGCTCTGCACAGAGTCACGTCATTCACTCGGTTGAGTGAGGGAGGATAAGAAGAAAAAAATATGAATGGGAAAAGAAACGAGCATATAAAAACGGTTGGGTTGATCTCAACGGCGATAGTAGTACTGTCTTTCATTACCGCGGTGATGGGAATAACGACCGTCGGCGGGGCGGATGCGGTCTCGGTGACCCGGAATCTTCCAGATTATGTTGCGCCCACTAGCCAGTTCACGGTCACCTTGACGCAGTCCGGATTTCCGCTCGATGTAGGTATCGTCTATGAAGTCCTGCCGGTCGGCTTCCAGTACGTTAACGGGAGTTACACCGGTGGAGCTGCGGATTGGGTTGTTACCTACGATCCCGCAACGCGCACATTGAGGGTCGGCTTCCAAGAAGAGTCAGTAATAAGCTACAAGGTGCAAGCGAGCTCATACACACAAACTGCAGTGTTTAGCGGAACATTTAGATATACGGGGTCTGACTGGGAGGTCAAAGAAGGTACTGTTACCGGTAAAACGACGGTGACGGTAATAGTATCACCAACGCCAACACCAACGCCAACGCCAACACCAACGCCAGACATCCCCCGATGGGACATCAACGAAGATTGTGCCGTGAACTACATAGATCTGGCAATATTGTCCGCGCACTGGGGTGAGACGACCATAGCACCATATCCACGGTACGATATCAATGCGGACGGAACGGTGAACTACATAGATCTGACCATCTTATCAGCGCACTGGGGCGAGTCGCCGTGTTAGTCAGTCAGGTATAACTAAGGGCAGAAACGGTATCCGGCGACGTATACGGGATAGCAAGTGCCCCGTGTTCGGGGCTATCCCGGCGTGCCCGCAGATCCAGAGCCCGGCACGAGCACGTGTATCCCCGGCTGCTCAGACCGTTGGTTGAATCGGGAGCTATCAGGGACAGTTACCGGATGCCGCACGCGAGTCGCCCCCCCCCACCTGCGTATCGCGCCACGATACACCCGCGGCGGGCACCGGCGGGCCATGCTGCCGAGTATCTATGCGCGTATCGTGGACTCGACCAAGGAAGTTACCGGCGGGCACCGAGCAGGGCTATCCGGCCAGAAATGGCAAAGCCGATTCAGGGCTACCGGTATGCTCGTTCGTGTCAGTAACCAACGTGCGCGTTCAGTCATGCTGAGGAAGTGTCGTCATCGCTCGGTGGTGGTGTGAGCGGTCTGTAACCGCCAAGCACGAACCGCATGGCAGGCTAATAAATCGAAACTTATTTATATACCCACGGAGTACTAAACCTTTAGCGTGTGATCTCTCGGTTACATGCATACCAAAAAAGGGAGGTAAAAAAAGGAACGGTAGAGTGAGGATAAGAAGAAAAAATGAACGGAAAGAGAAGCGAGCATAAAAAAATGGTTGGTTTGCTGTCAGCGGCGATAGTAGTACTATCCATTGTCACAGCAACGCTAGCGATTACGCCGATCGGCGCGGCGCCCAGCACGGTGGCGACGGTGACCAGGTCTCTCCCTACGTACATCACTCCGAATCAAACCTTTACGGTTACTCTCACACAGTCAGGATTCGTGCTCGATACTGGTTTGATCCAGGAAGTGCTGCCGGTTGGCTTCCAGTATATTGCCGGGAGTTACACCGGTGGAGCTCCGGATTGGGTTAATTATGATCCCGCAACGCGAACGCTCCAGGTGTGGTTCCGCAACGAGTCTGTAATAAGCTATGGCGTGCAAGCGAGCCCCGCGACCCAGGCGACGGTGACCTTCTCAGGTACCTATAAAACGTTGGTCTTTGGTTGTGTAGAGCCTGAAACGGGTGTTATCACCGGCGATTTGGTGACGAAGGTAGATGGGGTACCACCCTATACTGCTAACCATTATCCCGCAAAGGGCGCTACGAATGTGCCGATAACGTCGAATATCGTCGTGCATGTCAAGGACAACTTCGAGGTCGATCCCAGCACCATTGTGATGCGCGTAAACGGCAATCCAGTATCACCATTGAGCATTGTGCCCAGCCCCGGAACGAACAATTTTGCCGTGACGTACAATCCGCCCGTGGATTTCGCCTATAGCGCGACCGTCACCGTCAGTATCGATGCTTCTGATGCTGCCGGGAATGCGATGGCCACTGATACCTATTCATTCACCACGGCGAGTGAGCCACCCGTACCAACACCAACACCAACACCAACACCAACTCCAACCCCGACACCAACACCGACACCACAATACGATCTGACGATCACGAGCACGTTCGGTGGCAGCGTCACCACGCCTGGAGAAGGTACGTTCACGTACGACGAGGGCACGGTAGTGAACCTGGTGGCAACGCCCGATGTGGGCGTGTACTTCTATGAGTGGACGGGTGACGTGGGCACGGTGGCGAACGTGAAAGCGGCGTCGACAACGATCGTGATGAACGGTAACTACGAGATTGAAGCGGCCTTTATATTCCTGGTTACTGGCGTTAAACTAACGACATCGAGCACTTCAGGTGGAAACGTAACAGAGCCCGGAGAAGGTGATTTCTATTACATCGAGGGTGATGTTGCGGACCTGGTGGCGACCCCGGATTCCGGCTATGTGTTCGTGAACTGGACGGGCGACGTGGGCACCATAGCGGACGTAAACGCGGCAACGACAACGATCACGATGGACGATAACTATACGATCATGGCGAACTTCGCCGCAGGAATACCAAGATGGGACATCAACGAAGATTGTATCGTGAACTTCATAGATCTGGCAATACTTTCAGCGCACTGGGGTGAGACAACCACCGCACCATATCCACGGTACGATATCAATGAGGACGGCGTGGTGAACTTCATAGATCTGGCGATCTTATCAGCGCACTGGGGCGAGTCGACTTGTTAGGCAGGTATAAGGCAGGCGAGGGCAGGAACGGAATGAGGCTACGTATACCACAAATAGGGCTCCCTGTAGTTGGGGCTATAGTTGTACTAGCGATGCTACTCGGTGCAACAACGATTCCCGTGTTAGCAAACCCATCGCCAATCGCCAGTGTTTCACCCGCTTCACAGAGCGTTGGTCCCGGAGATACCTTCTCCATTACTATTGTTGTTGCCCCTGATGGAGAAGGGCTATCCGCGGGTCAACTCGACTTCGCATTTGATGCAACTGCCATGCAGGTCGACAGTGTTACTGCCGGTAATTTGTTCGGCGCGAATCCCACCCCGGCGGGTCTGGACCTCGATAATGTGGCCGGTACCGTCTCATTGGCGCTCGCGCGTAAGGGCTTTACCACGCCGCCAACGCCGACCGGGACCTTTGCAACGATAACACTAACCGTCAACGAGGATGCCCCGGAAGGGACGTATGCGCTGGACATCACGAATCTGCGGCTTGCAGATGAGACCTTTGTGGAGATAACAGGGATAGCCATCAATGACGGAGCTGTTACCATTGCAGACGAAATGCCACCTACGTACTCCACGATTATCACCGTACCCGCCAGCCCAACCGTCTACGTGCCGGGTCAAAACTATACCTTTTCCATCACGGTCCTGGACAACGTGGCCGTCGAGACCGTGGTGTTCCAATTCGAGGGTGTTAACCACACGAACCTTACGAACGTTGGCGACGTCTATTCGTACCAGCTAACCGATCTGGCTGCAGGCACCTATACCTACCGCTGGTACATGAACGATACGTCAGACAACTGGAATTCCACGCCTAATCTCGGGTATATCATCAACCAGGCAGCAACCACGGTCACGCTGTTACTCAACGGCGTAGAGGGCGATCTCGTGATAGACCCGGGCGAACCGGTGAACCTGAGTGCAACGCTGAGCATTCCGGATATCCTGACGCTCTCTGTGGATGGTATAGCCGTCGGGACGGAGATGGGCTCAGTCGAGCTCGAAAACGTGACCACGCTTGATTTGGGCCCGCATAACGTAACCGCGTCGTATCCTGGTGATGGGAATTACACGGGCACGAGTGCGACCCACTGGGTAACCGTGACCTACCCGTGGGATATCAATGCTGACGGGACGGTCGACTTTATAGACATGACCATCTTATCAGCTCACTGGGATGAGGTAACTACAGAACCCTACCCCCGGTACGATCTCAACAGGGACGGGACGGTGAATTACATCGATCTAGCAATTCTCTCCGCGCATATGGGTGAGACCTATTGGTGAGGTATATAGAATAGAGCCGAGGTGAATAAACCAAAGAAATGGGAAAAGATAATATGTGGGGAATTAGATCCAAGCTAGCAGTAGCAGTTTTACTGCTTTCGATGATACTCTGCACCGTGTCACTACCCGCTTTAGCAGATCCTGAGCCAGGCGCGAGTGTATCTCCGGCGGCACAGACGGTTGGTCCCGGGGAATCCTTCACGATCGAGATCTTCGTTAATACCGATAATAACGGCGTCTCAGGCGGGCAGTTCATCATCGGATTTGATGCGAGTGCCATGCAGGTTGACAGCGTTGCGGCTGGTGATTTGTTCGGCACGGTGTTCAACACAATCGGTCCATTTATCGATAATGTGAACGGCACGGTTGAAATGGCGCTTGGGCGTATTGGAATGACCACGCCACCAACGCCAGACGGGACATTTGCAACGATAACACTAACCGTTACTGCGGATGCCCCGGAAGGGACGTATGCTCTGGACATAACCAATCTGCAGCTTTCGGATGAGAACTTTGCGACGATACTTGGGATTGTCATCAACAACGGCACTGTTACGGTCACGATTCAAGATGACCTACCGCCAACCTACTCGAATATCATCGTGTGGCCACTATCTCCAGCGAGACACGATCCTGACCAAAACTACACCTTCAACATCACCGTTCAAGACAATGTGGCGATAGATACCGTGTTGCTTGAATTCGATGGTGCTAACTATACCGCTTACGCCTACCCCGACTCAGTATTCTCGTACCAGTTCACGGGGTTGGCTGTTGGCCAGCATACGTACAAATGGTACATGAATGATACCTCAGACAACTGGAATTCCACACCAAGCCATAGTTATTTCGTGACATCGTCGGAGACTCCGTGGGACCTTAACGCGGACGGTACGGTAAACTTCATAGATCTAACGATATTATCCGCACACTGGCTTGAGACAACAACACCACCATATCCTGCGTACGATATCAATGCGGACGGGATAGTGAACTTCATAGATCTAACGATATTATCAGCACATTGGCTTGAGGTATATTGGTGATGCGCAATATAAAATGCTTATTAGGAGGTGAAAAAGAGAAATGGGAAGATATATAAAAGGAATAAGAACCAAACTAGCAGTGTCTGTATTAGTGCTTTCGATAATGCTCTGCACCGTGGCACTACCCGCTTTAGCAGATCCAGCGCCGACCGCGAGTGTATCGCCAGCTGCGCAGACGGTTAATCCGGGTGATACCTTCGTGATCGATATCTATGTCGAAACCGATGACTATGGAATCCAAGGCTCACAGTTCGACTTCGCCTTTGATCCGACGGTCCTGCAGGTTGTCAGTGTTGCTGCCGGGGATCTGCTCGGTGCTACTCCTAACGCGGTCCCCCCATTGGCAACCTGTTTTAATAATACGGCGGGAACGGTGTCAGTGGCGCTTGCGCGTTTAGGATTTGTCACACCGCCAACGCCAGATGGAGTATACGTCACGATTACCATGACGGTCGATGCGGGTGCAGCGGATGGAACGTATGATCTGGACATAACGAACCTGCAGCTTCTGGACGGGTCTTTTGCGGTGATACCCGGTATTGTTTTGAACGATGGAACAGTGACGGTTGGCGTAGGCCCGACACCGACCCCAACCCCGACACCGACCCCAACACCAGAACCAACCCCGACACCGACCCCAACACCAGAACCAACACCAACACCGACCCCAACACCAGCACCAACAGTAACACCAGCAATTCTGCGTGGCGGCGGTGGCGGCCCAGTTGATTCGGACGGTGATGGCTTCACGGATATCGAAGAGATCTTAGCGGGTACTGACCCCTTTGATCCAACCGACTACCCGGGCGCTGCAGCAACGCCAACACCAGCCCCAGCAACACCAACACCAGCCCCAGCAACGCCGGTACCAACACCGGTACCAACGCCGGTACCAACACCAGCACCAACACCAGTACCGGCGACACCGACACCTGAAGAGCCCGGTTTCGAGGCACTCCTGGCCATCGGTGGCCTGCTGGCGATCGCGTTCGTGATCCTGAGGCGGAAACAGTAACCGGACACAATCAGCTAGATACAAAGCGCACTAACCTGAAAGAACAAACAGAAAACGTGAACGGAAGTAGAGAGGGACTTTTTTTTTATTCCCTTTCTCTCTCTCTTTTTTATCTGTATTCCCTGTTGTAATCAGCAGGATAGGTGCTTGAGCCGCTTCACCTGAGCGAGCGCGGGTGGTGAGGCTGGCGGGCCACTCGTTACGTGGGAGGAGAAGGACTTGAGCGCGCTATTATGCCCGGGAATCGGAGATCCAGGAGAATGAAGAATGGCCGGAGGCGTCGTATATCGCTCACAGCGACCGAAAAGCGTGTACTAACGCTCCTGCTGCTGCTACTGCTCAGTCTCCCGGCCTTGCCGCTGGCATTGACGTCCATAAATCCGGTACTGACGACCGATACCGGCGAGCTGATCATCGGCTTTACGGGTGATGCAACAACCGCAGATCAGGATGCGTTCGCGGCCACCTACGGGTATACGATCCTTGACCGTAATGACGCTTTGAACTGTATCCTCGTGCGGCCTGACTCAGCCGTGCAGAAACGCGTGCTAACGCGCGGAGCGCGCGAGGAGATCGTGCGCTATCTCGAGCCCAATAAGCCTGTGCGCGCGCTCTACACACCCAATGACCTCTATTTCCCGGACCAGTGGGCTCTGCCGAGCATCAAGGTGGATCAGGCATGGGACTATGAGCGCGGCAATAAAACCGTCACTATTGCCATTATCGATTCGGGTATCGATTATACGCATGAAGACCTCAGTGCGAATTACCTCCCGGGTGGCTACGATTGGGTGAACCATGACCCTGATCCCAGGGACGACTTTGGTCACGGCACCCAGTGCGCCGGCATCGCGGCGGCCGTGATCGACAACGGCAAAGGGATCGCGGGCATCGCGCAGGTAAACCTCATGGCCGAGAAGGTGCTTGACCATACGGGTCGGGGTACCGAATGGGATGTGGCGCTGGCCATTGTCCATGCCGTGGGTCACGGCGCGACCATTATTAGTTTGAGCCTCGGCGGTGACGAGAACGCGCAGGTGGAGGAAGATGCGTGCCGTTACGCGTGGGATAACGGCTGCTTGCTCGTCGCTGCTGCTGGGAATCAGATGGTCGAGGGTGTCCTGTATCCGGCCGCCTATGAGTCTGTGATCGCGGTTGGCAGCATCGATCAAACCGACCAGAGACGGGGTACCTGGGGCCCAGAATTAGAGCTGGTCGCACCGGGCGTGAGCATCCTTTCAACCTCACTTTACGGCGGTTACGCCTCCGTCGCGGGTACCTCAATGGCCACTCCGCACGTCGCCGGTGTGGCAGCACTCCTGTGGTCGCAGTATCCTTCGCTCACCAACCAGCAGGTGCGGACTATTCTAACACAAACGGCGGACGATCTTGGCGCACCGGGCTTCGATATGTATTTCGGCTATGGAAAGGTCAATGCTCTGAACGCGCTACTGCTCAATCTTAACTTCGACACGATGCGCCCCGAGGTGCCGTACCCCAGCATATCCGGCATCCATACCGGGACCATCACGCCGTTCTATGACCTTGACGTCTCAAAACTCTCTACTTATCCCTGCCCGGGTA
This sequence comes from Methanomicrobia archaeon, assembly GCA_011049045.1. NCBI lineage: Archaea > Methanobacteriati > Methanobacteriota > Methanomicrobia > Methanomicrobia archaeon. The sequence continues at coordinate 8,290 of DSCO01000038.1, forward strand.
CCGGCGGACGTACCATCAACGCGCGAATTTGGAATGACTCGCTCAACGTTACTGCCGCCTGGACCGGCTACCCGGGTGATTGGCAGACGATCCCCTTTGACCAGGTCTTCCTCCTCGAGGCCGGTAAGACCTATAACTACACCATCGAGACTGCTTCGTACCCGCAAATACACCATACCGCATCGCTGACCACGCCCGTCGGCACGATTACCTGCACCGCCTTTACCGATCACAATGGCTGGGTTCATCATGATCGGATCCCGGCCATCCGGCTCTTGCATTAAGCTCAGCGCGGTTACCAGCGTCGGCATGCGACCAGGGGCGCTAGCTAACCTTGCCAAGCATTCCACCGCTTTCACGATCGTGGCCATCAAGGCGTGACTCAGAACCAACTGATGGCGGGCGGACGAGGGCTTAATTAGGGATTGATTGATTCTCCTGGTTACCTGTGAGTAAGCGCACGCTCAGAGGATATTCGCGAGCCGATCCATCGCCTCCACGATCTTCGCCATCGAGGCGGCAAATGAGAACCGCACGTATCCCCGGCCTACATCACCAAACGCCGAGCCGGGCGTTACCACGATATACGCCTCGGTGAGCAGCCGCTCGGTGAATTGGACATCGTCGCTGTGATCCGGAGTGCCGACGAAGGCGTAAAAGGCACCTTCGGGATTCACGCACCGCAGCCCGATCTCGTTGAGCCGCTTGACGATCACGTCTCTCCGCCGTCTGAATTCTCCAGCCATCTCAGTAACGCAGGCCTGAGAACTTTGGAGCGCAGCCAGCGCGGCATACTGTGAAATGGACGCGGCACAGCTCACCGTGTGCTGCTGCACCTTCACCATCTCCCGCAGTAACCATCGGGGCGCCACGGCATACCCGATGCGCCAGCCGGTCATCGCATAGGTCTTCGAGAACCCGTTGATCATGATCGTGCGCTCATGCATGCCTTCCAGGGAGCCGATGCTCGTATGTCTGCGGCCATATATGATCTTCTCGTAGATCTCGTCGGAGAGCACCAGCACATCATGCTCACGGGCGAAGTCCGCCACGGTTCTCAACTCCTGATCGCTGAGCACATAGCCGGCGGGATTGTTCGGGCTGTTAATAACGATCAGCTTCGTCCGCGCCGAGCTCGCAACCTCCAGGGCTTCGTACGTTAATTCCTGCTGCAAGCGTGATACCCAGCGTGGCTGCCCGCCAGCGAGTCTGACCGCGGCCTCAAAACTCACCCAGAACGGGTCGAGCAAGAGCACCTCATCGCCCTCGTCCAGAAGGCTCGTCATCACCTCGTAGATCGCCTGCTTTCCTCCCGGCGTCACGATTACGTTCTCCGCCTGCGCCTCTATCCTGTTCTCCGCTCGTATCTTCTGCGCGATCTCCTCACGCAGCTCGGGAATGCCCGCGCTACTCGTGTAGTGCGTGTAGCCGCGGTCCATAGCATCCTTCGCCGCGGCGCAGATATGCGCCGGCGTGATGAAGTCCGGCTCACCGAGCGTAAAGTTCAGCACGCTCTTACCCTCTACTCGTAACTGCTCCGCGATCTGCCCCATCCTGATGGTCGCCGACTCGGTGATCCCACTCACTCGTTTTGATACCATCTTCCTTACTCACAGCACGCCGCAGCGAGCGGCGTTTGTCTATCAGGTTTAACTTACATCAAGTTATACTTTCTCGCCGCCATTCGATCACGGAACCCGGTAAAGCCAGACAAAGCGTTCAGGTCATTCAATTCAATCTGCGGCCTCGTCCGAGAACCGCTTCTCGACCGATTGCGCATGCCGCTCCATACCCTCCGCTCTGCACGACTGCACCACGACCTCTTTTATACGCGCTAACCCGTCCTTATCGAGCCACTGTAGCGTCATCCGGTGCATGAAGTGGTCAACATCAAGCCCTGAGAAGAGCGCCGGATAGCCCGCGGTAGGGAGCACATGGTTCGCGCCCGTTGCATAATCGCCTGCGGCGACCGGCGCATAATTCCCGATGAAGACCGAGCCTGCATGCTTGATCCGTTTCAGAGCAGCCATCGGCTCGCGCACCACTAACTCGAGGTGCTCGGGCGCATACTCGTTGGCGAACGCAAAGCATTCGTCAAGGCTCTCGCCCACGAGTAGCCAGTGCTGTGCCGTTCCACGGACCGGATCGGCTGCGGTAAGTTCGCGCTCAACCGCTCGAGCTAATTCGCGCGAGGTGGTCAGCAGCACGGCCTGCGATTTCGCGCCGTGCTCCGCCTGTGCCCGCATATCCGCAGCAATGAACGCGGGATTCGCCGTTTCATCGCCGATGATGAGCACTTCGGAAGGCCCGGCCGGGAAATCGATCTCGACACCCGCTGCGCGTGCCGCCATCTTCGCCGCCGTTACGTACACGTTCCCCGGGCCCACGATCTTTTGCACCCGCGGAACGGTCTCCGTGCCGAAGGCGAGCGCGGCAATCGCTTGCGCACCACCGACCTTACAGATCAGTGTCGCACCGGCGAGATCAGCAGCGACCAGCGTGTGCGGGTCAACGGTGCCATCCTTCAGCGGCGGCGTGCAGACCACTATCTCACGAACACCCGCGATCTTCGCAGGGATCACGCACATCAGCGCGCTGCTGAAATAAGAGCCCGGCACGTACGCGCCCACTATGTCAAAGGGCACGAACTGCTCACCGAGGTAGATCCCCTCGGTGAATTCCTCCAGCCACGACTTCCGCTTCTGCCGATAATGAAACTGCCAGATCGCCTCCGCGGCCGCTTCGATGCACGACAGCATCTTTTCTGTTACCTTCGTTCGCGCCGCCGCAAGCTCTTCCTCCGTTACCGCGAGCTTTATCAGAGTGACTTGATCGAACTGCTCGGTATAGGCCCGCAGTGCCGCATCACCTCGCTGCTTCACGGCCCTGAAGATCTCCTCTGCGAGCGGCATCACGGCCGCGAGGTCAAGTGTGCGGCTGCTGAATAGCTCTTCTGCCTCCCGAACCTCGACTATCTTTCGTATCATGTACCCCACGCACCAAACGCAGTCCAAAATTTTTATACTCGCCGGTTCTATTCTACCCTATTCTACGTTAAACAAAAAAGAGCGCGGTGATACTTAAAGATGACCGAAACGATGGAGAAGGACGAAAACATCAGCTTAGACGTGGCTATTCCTGACGGGGTAACGGTTACCCTTACCGGCAAGACGATCACGGTTCAGGGGCCGAAAGGTGCACTGGAGCGCGAGCTGTGGCACCCCGGCGTGCATATTCAGGTGGAGCACAAGGACGGCGCCGAGCAGGTCGTTGTCACGAGCGACACGGGGCGGAAGAAACTACGCGCCGTTGCTGGTACCTTTGTCTCCCATATCAAGAATATGATCACCGGTGTGACGGAGGGTTTCTTCTATAAATTGGCGGTCGTCCATGCTCACTTCCCTATGCAGATCGCCCTTACCAAAGAGGGCAACGCCGTCTCGATCGCCAACTTCCTCGGTGAGCGAAAGCCGCGAATGGCGAAGATCGTATCGGGCGTTACCGTGGAGCTGCGTGGCAAGGAGATCCTCGTCTCGGGCATGAATAAGGAGGCGGTGGGGCAGACCGCGGCCAACATCGAGCAGAAGACCAAGATACGGGGATACGATCCACGCGTCTTCCAGGACGGTATTTATCTGCTGGAGAAGGGCATCGGTATGGGCACCTAGGGTCTCTTTACCTCCCGCAGAGCGCAGCCTCGCACGTCAGTCAGTCCGTATCCACCAGGATGAAAGAAGGGAAAGTAACTACTAATAGCTGCTGGTATAATATCCTAGGTGAAGGCGTATGCCAGACATAATCGAAGGGGTAAGCCCCACGCGGATGGCGCTGCTGTCTCTGCGGCGACGAGAGAAGTTAGCGGAGAAGGGGCATGATCTGCTGCGCGAGAAGCGCGACGCGCTCATTGCCGAATTCCTGAGCGTGGTCTGCGAGGTGCGCAGCGAGCGGAAGGAAGCGGAGGCGAAGTTACGGGAAGCGTTCACCAACCTCATCCTCGCACAGGCGCGATTGGGCGTGGATGAAGTGCGTCAGTTGTCCTTGATGACCTCGCAGGAGATCGCGTTCGATTTCTCGTACCGCAGCATTATGGGTGTGGCTGTTCCGATCATCGAATTGCCGGGCACATTAACGCGGAACGCTGCGGATCGCGGGTACGGCTTCACAGACACTTCGGCCGCAGTGGACACCAGCGCACGCGCCTTCGAAGAGGCCCTGGAGAGGCTCCTCAAGCTCGCAGAGCTGGAGGAAGCGGTCCGCAATCTCGCGGGCGAAGTGGAGAAGACCAAACGGCGTGTCAACGCGCTTGAATATGTCATGATCCCCCGGCTGCGAGGCACCCGGAAGTACATCCAGATGCGCCTGGCGGAGATGGAGCGTGAGAATTTTACGCGCTTGAAGAAGATCAAATCAATGCTGGAGCAGAAAGGCTGAACCAGATCCCTCGGTAGATAAGATATCTCGGGAAACTGTGAAGTCATCACCACTATATTTTACAAGGCGCTCATAAGCATCTTCGATACATCGCCACCATTCTTGTGAATCCTCTCTCTCATCATAATCAATGTGCTAAGCCAAATAGCCTCCCAGCCGATAACCTTTCTCTCGCCTCTCTTAAGTAAGTACCGCGACTACTGTGGCGACACCCACATCAGGCCAGAGTCTATACCTCCATCAAGTTCTGATTATGCTCAATTCTCTTTTATCCCTGATTTCACGTAACTTTCCCGTGACTCTAACCATTCCCGATCATCGGCAAGTGATAGTTATTACGCATTATGGGCTTTTAGATGAAGACTTCGTTCAGTTACTGCGCTTCTCGCGTCCCTAGCTCTAGCTATGAGATCGGTTTTCATTCAAAGTTCAGCGCGATAGTATGGCTCTATTCTTGTGTCCGCTTCTCGGCTTTTGGTTCCCGCCGGCCTCAGAAGTCGGTCATTACCCGGTACTGATCGATCTCGCCCAGCGTCTCCCCTTTCTCAGAGAGTCGTGCCAATCGCAAGTACCGCCGTGCAGCGCCTTCTACATCGCTCGCGTTCGTTATTCCCCGGCCAACGATCAGGATGTCCGCACCCGCTCTGAGCGCGTATTCCACCGACTCCTCGCGCACGCCGCCGGCAACGGCGACCAGCATCTTGCCCTTGCTGTCCACTTGCTTGATCTCCTCGATGTTGCCCCACGCGTGCCGTTCCAGCTCTTCCACATCGATCGCACGGTGCAGCTCCACAATGTCCGGTATAAATCCGCTGACGCTTAGGTCATTCAGCACATCCAGCACGTTCCGTACATTCAGCATATCGATCGAGGCGTAGATCCCGGTCTTCCGCGCCTCCTCGATCGCCTTCTCGATCGTTCTGAGTGGTGCCAGGCCCGAGATCACCACGGCGTCCGCACCGGCATCCGCGACCATGCGTGTCTCCAGATTGCCGGTGTCCAGCGTCTTCAAATCCGCGACCACAAACGTATCTGGCTTAATCGCCTTGATCTTCTCCACAATATCCACGCCGTAGCGCTTGATCAGCGGCGTGCCCGCCTCTATTATTAAGTGATCGTTCAGCGGCAACTCACGAACTACCCGTTCCATGTGCTCCCATTTCGGGATGTCGAGCGCGACCTGCAGATACGGCGGGTCCCACAGTTTCGTCACTTTCATACCGATCGAAGGATGCCGCGAGCGATCTTTCTCATACAGCACCTTCTTGATGTCCGGGAAACCTTCCATCGCACGCTTTAGCGCCAACTTTGTCGCGCCGTAATTGTACCGGTAGATCTTATTGTAATCGGACGCGTGCGGGTGCATGAAGACGCTGACGATCACCACGTAGTCCTCGACCTTCTCTTCCGGAATGACACCCTCCTCCACGGAATCGGCCACCGCTTTCGCGATCGCGCTCTGTGCGGGCCCAAAGATCTTCTGTGCCTCCTTCAGGTTCCGCACCGTGACCTTGGGCACGACTACCGTCGACGGCTTGACCGGCAGATTGGGTCGTATCACGGCAAAGAGCGGCGTGTGCCCCGCTGACATCTGACTGAGTGCATTGGTAAACGCGATCCCCACGGGCCCAAATTTATCGCCGATCATCAGATCGATGTGCGCAACTTCAGCTCCTTCGCCTATCAAGGCTTCACCCACAAACATCGTGATCTACCTCACATTCACTCCTTACTATGAGCGGCATCTGCTTTATTTATTTATTTATTTATTTCTTGTCCAGTGCCCGCCGCACCTTCGGCAGGAGCTGGTATTCCAGCTCTAACTGGTGGAATCCTGGGCGTGGCCCGCCTTTTCGCGTCGATCTGCAGATCCGGGAGTCACCGATCGGGAAGCCACGCGGCTTCGAGAAGATACCGTTCGGATCCATCTTCCGGACCTCCTCCACGATCGTGCGCAGGTTCTCGCGCTCGCCTTCCACAAATACGCCAAAGCACGTCTCTTTCACTCTAATTCCCGCTGCGGTTAGCTTCGGCGCCTCACTGAGCAGCGCGAGGATCCTGCTCTTCACCTGTGCTGGCGTTATCTCAGAATCCGGTGAGATCAAAATGACCCGCGTCTCGACACCCATTTCACGTTTCCTTCTTTTTCGTTTCTATTTTTTTATTAAAAAGCCGCCCCGGGTTGCTCTTCCGTCCGATCTAACTTCTTCCAAACGGTTCGTGATGGGCCCGCGGAGATTTGAACTCCGGACCTCCCGGTTATCAGCCGGGCGCTCCAACCATGCTAAGCTACGAGCCCCTGCCGCTTCTCGACCTTTCTAAGATGTTATACGCTCGTGCCTTTTATAACTTTTATCTTTCAGCGGCCTATCTTTAAAGCGATGAGCGAGCGCACGAACCTGTATATCAAGGAATACCTTTCGGGGTCCGAGGTGCTGGTTGCGGTCTGTGACCAGGACCTGGTGGGGCGGCGTTTTGAAGACGGAAAACTGCGCCTTACCGTTTCGGAGCGATTCTATAAGGGCGTGGAAGCGACCGAGGAGGATTTGATTCGCTCGCTCCAGCAGGCGACCATCGCGAATTTGGTGGGCCGGCGAGCGGTACAATGCGCCCTGGACCATAAGTTCATCGAGGAGACGAGCATACTGGTCGTTGATGGCGTCCCGCATGCCCAGATGCTGAAGCTCTGAGTCGAAGCTAAGCTAAGCTGCTAAGCTGAGCTAGCTAGCTAGTGCCTGGCTGAAGAGACAGACGAACTCACGTGGTTATTCGCTCGTGTCTGCCTTCATCACGGAGAGGAAACGCTTCGAAACCGCATCCTCAACGAGCTGCATGATCGTATTCTTGTCCTTAAGCCCACTGAAAATGCCGAGTGGGATCTGTGCCGCAGCCATCGAGGCGTGACCGCCCGCGGAACCGATCTCCGCAAAGGCGCGCGCGAACGCATCGCCGATATTCACCCGCACGTCCTTGCTCCGGCCGGAGACGACGATCGTCTCCTCGTAGAGCCCGATGACAATAACCGTGGCGATTCCTTCCAGATTGAGCAGATAATCGGCGGCCATGGGTATGGAATCGCGATTGACCACCGACCCGACGTTGGTGATCAAATAGCTCCCCCTTATCTTCTTGTTCAAGATCGCATCGCCAACGACGTTGAGCATCTCGGTGGACATCGGTGGTGCCTCTATTTGGTCCAGGAGCTCTTTATCCGCCTTCACGTGCAGGAACGCCGCGGCTGAGAAGTCCGCGGGATGCGTCTCGCGCTTAAATCCGCTGGTATCAGTTCGTATTCCGTGCAAGAGCGCGGTCGCCAAAATCTTATCAACCGGGATATCCAGCACCCGCAGGTATTCCGTCAAGATCGTGGAGGTCGCGCCTCTGTCAGGTCGAACATCGACAAAATCCGCCTTGATCTTCGCCTCGTTATTCGCCGCGTGATGGTCAATGATGATGTCCACGCCGCCCTCAGCGGGAATCGGATTATTGACGCCGGGTAGACGGGCATCGACCAGTGCCCGCTTCGGGTACACCTGGAGATCCTCGGGCTGCGCGATACGCTTCATCTCGATACCCAGAATATTCACAAAGGCGCGATTAACGTGGTGCCCGATCTCTCCGCGATACATGATATCCGCAGCTACACCCTCGTGACGCGCAATATGCTTCAGTGCAAGTGCCGAGGCGATCGCATCGGGGTCCGGGCTGTCATGGACAACAATCGCCAAACGCGCATCCTCGTGTGCTTTTAACGCGCCCATAACACCCACCAATCCCCGCACCGTTCGCGCTAAATCGGCCTTCCGCAGCTCGTCGAGCACCGCACGCGCGGTGAGATCAGGTATGGATAAGACCAGATCAACGCCCAGACCCGGCAACTCATCCTTATCACCCGGATCTACTGCTCGTACAATCATATGCGCATCAGGTAAAGCATCTTTAAGGTTCCGGACTGCTTTCTTGTTCCCTTCGCTGCTATTGCTCATGATGAAGACCTTCTCAGGCTCGATCTCTTTCAGCAGCTTCTTGAGCACCTTGGGGTCTCCGATGTCACCAACGAACGCCGTGAAATCTTCATCAGTGAGAAAGTCCACGCGCTTCTCATCGATATCAATAATCAGCACTTCTTCCCCGCGATCTTCCAGCTCCTTCGCGATTGCATAGCCGATACGTCCACAGCCAAGGATCAGCCGCACCGGTTGACCTTTCGCCTTGCTCGTCGTCGCGGTTGACTTGGCCTTTGCTTTATGCTCGGCTTTCGCTTTTTCGGTGGACATCGTAATCTCACCCGGTATCCCTGCCCTTATCTCTCTCGCTACTAACAAAGATTTTTTACCGTGATTAGTTTTTCTCTTTTACACGGATGGGTGCAGCAATGAGGTACCGTGACTGGGAACCGCTGTATGCGGCGATCTTACGAGATTTTGGCTTTGATCGTGCGAAAGATGAGGAAGCAGCGCGAATAGCCGCAGAGCTGCTCGCAGCTAAACAGGGTTGGGCGGCGGAACCCGTTAAAGCAGCGATAGAAACGCGTATCCGGGACCGACGCGCTTTTGTCTGCGGTAATGCGCCCTGCCTGGCGCACGATCTGGAGATGCGGGCCCAGGAGTTAGAGCGCGCGTTTGGTTCTACTGATATAGTCGTGATCGCGGCAGATGGGGCAACCTCGGTGCTCATCCATGCGGGTCTCTTGCCCGATATCGTCTGTACCGACCTTGACGGAACGATTGCGGACATCATCGCCGCAAACCGACTCGGAACGATCGTGGTGGTCCATGCTCATGGCGATAATATCCCGCTTCTGAAGAAGGTCATACCGGTTCTAAACGAGAATCTGCTCTGCACGACGCAGAGCGAGCCGCTGCCGACGGTCTTCAATTTTGGCGGGTTGACTGACGGCGATCGGTGTGTATTTCTCGCACAGGCGTGCGGTGCACGGAGCATCGAGCTCATTGGCTTCGACTTCGAGGATCCCTCGGTCACGGAACGCAAGCGCAAGAAGTTGCAGTGGGCGAAACGGTTAATCAGCGCTATTCGGTAGTGCTCAGGGACTCTTATTTAAAGAATCGCCCGCCATTAATACTGTAGGAGCGTACGATGGGATGGAATCGTGCTGATCGCGTGACGCTGATAAGAAAAGCTATTGTGTTCGTTTCGCTCATTATCTGCGTTCTCCTGGCCGTTTCTGCTGGCTTTGTCCTCGGCATCGCGGTTATTTATACGCACCTCTTCTACCTCCCGATACTGTTGACCGGCATCTGGTTCCCGAAACGCGCGGTCTACGTCGCGCTCGCGCTTGGCGCCATTCACCTTATCGTGACGTATCTCTCGGTCATACCGCTCTCCGTGAACGAATTCGCCCGCGTGCTTATCTTTCTCCTCGTGGCCTACGTCGTCGGTCTCGTGAGCGAACGAGCACGGGTCGAGCAGCAGCGCCGTAAACAGACCGAAGCTACCTTGCTGGAGAGCGAGGAGCGGTTTCGGGAGCTCTTCAATAACATGAGCAGTGGCGTCGCGATCTATGAGGCGATGAACCAGGGCGAGGATTTCATCTTCAAGGACATGAACAAAGCGGGCGAGCGAATAGAGGGTATTACGAAGGACGCGCTACTGGGTAAACGGGTAACCGAGGTCTTCCCGGGCGTGAAAGACTTCGGCCTCTTCGCGGTATTCCAGCGTGTCTTTCAGACCGGCAGGCCCGAGCAGCATCCCCTCGCGCTTTACCGGGACGAACGGATCGTGGGATGGCGGGAGAACTACGTCTATAAATTGCCCTCGGGCGAACTGGTAGCGGTTTATGATGACGTCACACAACGTAAGCAGGCGGAAGACGCCCTTCGCGAGAGTGAAGCGCGCCTGCGTTTTACCCTGGAAAATGCATCGGTCGGTATCGGGACGGCCGATCGTGACGGCCATTTCCAGAGGTTAAACAAGGCGTACCTCGACCTCCTCGGGTATTCGGTCGATGAGCTGCGCACTATGACCTTCACAGACATTACCCATCCCGAGGATAGAGCGAAGAGCCAGCGCTATTTCCAGGAGCTGCTCGCGGGTACCGAGCACGTGGAATTCGAGAACCGGTTTGTCCGTAAAGACGGCTCTGTGCGGGATGTCGTTATACGCGCGGGGTTCTTTCCCTATTCGAATGAACGGCCACACTATATCGTTAACGTGGTTGAAGACATCACAGAGCGCAAGAAGGGTGAGGAGAAGCTCAAGAATATCGTTGAGGGCTCCTCCATTCCCACCTTTGTGATCACCGAAACGCACACAATCTCGCATTGGAACGCGGCACTTGAAGCACTCACGGGTATCAGCAAGTCCGAGCTCATAGGGTCTGATAAGCAATGGACCGCCTTTTATCCCGAGAAGCGGCCGGTATTGGCTGATCTCATCGCAGATGGGGCGCCAGAGCGTGACGTGAAGGCGCTTTACGGTGATACCTGCAAGAAATCACCGTTAATCGACGGCGCGTACGAGGCTGAAGATTTCTTCCCCACCCTGGGTGCCGCGGGTAAGTGGCTCTTCTTCACGGCCGCGCCGTTAAAAGACGCTAAAGGGACGATTTACGGCGCATTGGAAACCTTACAGGATATCACGGAGCGCAAGAAAGCGGAAGAGGAGCTGCGGAAGTATCATGCGCATCTGGAAGAGTTAGTTGAAGCGCGCACCGCTGAACTCGAGCGATCCAATGCGGAGCTACAACAGTTCGCTTACGTCGCCTCGCACGATCTTCAGGAGCCCCTGCGTATGATCTCGAGCTATCTCCAGTTGCTCGAGCGGCGGTATAAAGGGCGGCTCGATGCGGATGCCGACGACTTCATCTTCTACGCCGTTGATGGCGCGAAACGGATGCAGGCACTGATCAACGATCTTTTGGCGTTTTCGCGCGTGCAAACACGTGGCAAGCACTTTGAACCCACGGACGCTGAGCGGGTTCTGGGCCTGACCTTGAAGAACCTGCAGACGGCGATCGGAGAGAGCGAAGCGGAAATCACGCACGATCCGCTACCAACAGTACTGGCCGATGAAGTCCAGCTTGCTCAGCTCTTTCAGAACCTGATCAGTAACGCGATCAAATTCCGCGGTGATGAGCCGCCTCGAATTCACGTCGCCGTCGAAAAAGAGCAGAATGAGTGGATCTTCTCGATCTCTGACAATGGCATCGGGATCGAGCCACAGTATGCGGAAAAGATCTTCGGTATCTTTCAGCGGCTGCACAATGCGCGGGACTACCCGGGTACCGGCATCGGCTTGGCGATCTGTAAGCGGATTGTGGAACGGCACGGCGGCCGAATCTGGGTAGACTCAGAGCTGGGAAAGGGCACGACTTTTTATTTCTCCATACCTATTAAAGAAGAAGGGGCAAGTACCGATGAGTGATGAGCATATCGGAAAGCCGATTGAGATTCTTCTGGTGGAGGATAACCCGGGCGATATACGGCTGACGCGCGAGGGGCTCAAAGAGGGCCGGATCTTAAACAATCTCTCGGTCGTGGAGGACGGTGTTGAGGCGATGGCGTTCCTGCGTCGTGAAGCCGAATATGCTGATGCGCCTCGCCCGGATCTCATCCTGCTCGACCTGAACTTGCCGAAGAAGGACGGTCGTGAAGTGCTCATAGAGATCAAGAGCGATCCCCAATTGAGACGCATACCGGTCGTTATTTTAACCACCTCACGGGCTGAGGAGGACATCAAGAGCACGTATAACCAGCACGCGAACTGCTACATCACCAAACCCGTCGATTTCGACCAGTTCGTCAACGTGGTGAAGACCATTGAGGACTTCTGGCTCACGATCGTGCGACTGCCGCCCGAGTGAGTGACTGCCTGAACGATTCCGGGCTCATACCAAGCGCTGCGGTGGGCTGTCTGATCAGGATCGAATCGGCGCGTGGAGTGGCTGAAACAGACCGTTCGTTCAGGGTCATCGTCACCGTATCTGAGGCGATCTGCTGGCTCGACCGGAACTGACTTTTGAGAAGTTCTTTTAGCACGAGCACTAATCTAAGAAAGAGAAAAGAGGACGCGGTACTGAGATGGCGAACGCGAAAGACCTGCTTTCTGGCTGGATTGAGCTCTCCGGCTTTCCGAAGTTCACCACTTCGATGCTCCCCTTCCTGCTGGGCTCCGTCGTTGCCTGGTTCGAGGATCCTGCCCGTTTCAACGCGCCGGTGTTTGTGCTCTCTCTGGCCGCGGTCTTTCTGCTCTCCGAATTCTGCTTCGTGCTCAATGCGAGCAGCGTCTACGCCGACGTAAAGCGAAAAGGTCGCGATCCAGCCCACGTCAAAGACGCGAGCGCGCTACACAATACCGCGACCAGCGGGCGCTTCAACGCGTTAGCAAAAGGGTTGATCACACCGGAGCAGGCGGATTTCGGTGCGGTACTCTGCGTCCTTGCTGCGATTCCGATCGGCGTGCTCTTACAGTTCCATTACCAGACCGGAGCATTGACGTTACCGCTCGGACTGATCGGGATCTTCATTGCCTACTCCTATTCACGCGGACCGCGGTTCTCGTACCACGGCCTGGGCGAGGTCGCTATCACCCTCGGCGTCGGCTGGATGACGGTCTTCAGCGGCTACTATCTCCAGGCAGCGCGGGCAAGCGTACTGCCAACGATCGTCGCGTTACCCTGGGTGATCGACGTCTTCAAGCTGAAATTGACCCGAGAGATTCCTGACTATGAGTGCGACCGCCTGATCAACCGCCGGAATCTCGTGGTCCGCATGGGCAAACGTGCGACCGCGAACCTCTACCTCCCCCTGACGCTCTGCTCCTGGCTCGCTTTTATCCCGATCTTCTTGCTCGTTGATACCGCCATCCCGAAACTGCTCTTCCTGCTCCTGGCACTCCCGATGTTCTTTACGGCAAAGAGCTTGATCGCACTGCAGTCATTCAAACAGCGTCTCGCCGAGAATCGGCGTAGAGCGGAGCTGAAGCAAGATGTGCGCGCGCTAACGAGGAACGCCTTCACGGGCATGATTCTCATCCCCGTGGCGCTCATGCTGATTCTCGGGCTCGGGAAAATGGTAGTATAGTATAAGGAGAAACGTACTCGTGCGTGACGGATTCTTGGGAGAACCGTGACTTCCCTACCTACCTGAACCGCATCATGTAGTGCCGTTCGATGAACTTCTTGATCCGGTAGCCGAGCGTGGTGAACATGAACCGGTTGGAATACACGACGGCTTTACCGTCACCGAGCGAAATAATCGCGCGCGGATTCTGTATCGTGTTCTTCGGTTTATATGCCCGTAATCGCGCTCCCCGCAGTGTGCGCAGGATATTCCTCGCTGCGCGCGTCCCCTGCGCCTCCGCTTCCTCCACGTTCTGACCGGAGCGAAGGCCGTGAGCCTCGAAGCACGCGGCATCGCCGACGGCAAAAACGCGCTCCATACCAGCGATACGGAGATACCGATCTACGTTGAGCCATCCCTTCTGCTTGGGCAGATCGAGCTGCTCACAGAGGCAGCTTGGTTTGATGCCCGCTGTCCAGATGATGAGTTCATACGGGAGCTTTCGCCCGTCTCTGAAGGTTATCTCCCTCTTCTCCACCTCCTGCACCGCGGTATTCGTCATGATCTCAACGCCACGTGCCCTGAGGAATGTGCTGACGTAGTTACTAACCGTCTCGCGCGGGAACCCGGGCAATAGCCGCGGCATCATCTCGACGAGGAAGATGTGCGCATGCGCGTCCCGGGCCTTGAGATAATCGACCAGCTCGCCAGCCACTTCGATGCCCGAGAGCCCGCCACCGATGACAAAGATATTCGGCGCGTTCGTATACTCCCGCTGGTCCAGCGCGCTCTTCGTCTCCGTTGCCGCGGCCATGGTATCCACGGTGTATGAGAACTCCTCAGCGCCTGGAATGCCGAAAAACGTCTGTTCCGCGCCAAGCGCGAGCACGAGGAAATCGTACCGCACTTCCTGCGCTTTACCCGCGGGTATCGAGCCAAGCGTCACCGTTTGAGCAGGGAACTTGATCTCCTGGACTTCGGCATGCAGGAAGCTCGCGCCGATCTTCGCAGCAAAGGTCGACAGATCCGCTGATATCTCCTCCGGAGTAACTTTACCGCTCAGGAGCTCTGGATATGCCGGTTGATAATCAAAACGCGTGCTGCGGTCTACCATCACGAGTTCGAGCTCATTCGTCTCCTTTCTGAGCGTCCGTGCCACTTCCACGCCGCCAAATCCGCAGCCCAGGACTACCACTCTCACCGTAATAAAACAATATCAACGCTCATCTATCTATAACTAGGTGAAATTGAGAACTCCCGTTCCACCGTGTTTCGGGACGGTACAGCCATGAGCATCGAAGAGGAGATCAAAGCAATCGAGGACGAGATTCGAACGACCGCTTATAACAAGGCAACCATGCACCATATCGGGCGGCTCAAGGCGAAGCTCGCACGGCTCAGAGAAGAGCGGCAGAGGCATGCTGTTGCGAAATCGGCGTACAAAGGTGACGGTTACGGGATAAAGAAGTCGGGCGATGCGACAGTGGTCATGGTGGGCTTTCCTTCGGTCGGCAAATCCACGCTCCTCAACCAGCTTACCGGCACCTCTGCCGAAGTCGCCGACTATGACTTCACCACGGTCGACGTGATTCCCGGCACGCTGCTTTATAAAGGCGCGCGCATACAGGTGCTTGACGTCCCCGGACTCATCTCAGGCGCAGCATCCGGGCGTGGTCGTGGCAGGGAGGTGCTCTCGGTGATCAGGAACGCAGACCTCATCCTCATCATCGTGGAGGTCCAGCACCCCGAGCAGTACGAAACGCTCACACAGGAGCTCTATGATGCCGGCGTCCGGGTGAACGCGAGACCGCCCGAGATTACCATCCACAAAGTAAGTCGAGGCGGAATCGTCGTGAACAGCACCGTTGAGCTCGAGTTCGGTGAGCAACTGATCAAGGCGGTACTGGCCGAGTACAAGGTACACAACGCGGAGGTGCTCATACGCGAACGAATGAGCATCGATGAGCTCATTGACGCCGTGCTGGGGAACCGGAGGTACATCCCCGCTCTCACGGTCCTCAATAAATGCGATCTGCTCAGCCGCGGGCAGCTCACGACGCTGCTCCAGCGGTTTCCTGGGGCCATTGTCACCGCCGCTGCTGCGGGTACCAACCTCGAACTGCTACGGGCACGGATGTACGCCGCGCTCGAGTTCATTCGTGTGTACATGAGACCTCAGGGTGGAACGGCGGATACGGAAAACCCGCTGGTCATTAAACGGCATGCGACCGTCGCGGACGTCTGCGCGACGATTCATCGTGAGTTCGTGGAGAAGTTCCGCTACGCACGCATCTGGGGGCCATCCGCGAAACACGGCGGCCAACGCGTCGGCCTCTCGCACGTGCTTGCAGACGGCGATGTGGTCTCCCTCGTGATGCGGAAATAAAGCCCACCGCTTTTAAACAACAGCGAACAATGGTTATGCATGGCAATACGGGTAGCGGTAGCAGGCGCAAAGGGCCGGACGGGCTCGCATATCGTTCAGGGCGTCTTAGCGCACGCGAATATGGAACTGGTTGTGGGCGTGGATCTCCAGGGCGTTGGCGAGGTGCTCGCACCGGGCGTCCGCGTGGCGAGTCCGGACGAGCTGGGCACCCTGCTCAAAGCGGCGAAACCACAGGTGCTCGTGGATTTCACGAACGCTGCCTCAGCGGTTGAGAACGTGAAGATCGCGGCACAGCAGAACGTCAAACTCGTGGTTGGCACGACCGGCTTCTCAGCCGAGCAGTTCAAGGAGCTGGAAACCGCAATCACCGGTCACGTCCCCGCTATCATCTCACCAAATTTCTCCATCGGCGTCAACGTCTTCTGGAACGTCATTGCCGAGGCGGCCCGGCAGCTCCACACCTATCAGTACCATATGGAGGTGATCGAGTTGCATCATGCGCACAAAAAGGATGCACCGAGCGGCACGGCATTGAAAGCCGCAGAACTGCTGGCCGCCTATCTCCCCGCTGCTGATCGCAGGTTTGTGTATGGTCGGCAGGGCATGACCGGCGAGCGAACACAGGACGAGATCGGTATACACGCGATACGCGCGGGCGAGATCGTCGGCGAGCATACCGTGCTCTATGCGGGTAACGGCGAGCGATTGGAGATAACACACCGTGCACAGAGCCGCGATGCGTTCGCACACGGTGCGCTCACGGCTATAGCCTGGATTCACGAGAAGGCTGAGTGCCGGATCTTTTCCATGGCTGAGATGCTGCACGAGCTGGAACTGGCTTAGTCCGCCGTCGCAGATGCAGGGCGTGCTGTGTGCCGTGAAGAGGAAGGAACGAACATGAGTGGATCGAAGCAGGTAAAGGACTTAAAGACGGGTAGCAGTGTCGACGCCACGTTCCTCGTCATGGAGAAGGAGTTGCGGGAATTCGTTGCGAAACCAGGGCACTATCTCCAGGTGAAACTCGGCGATAGCACCGGCAGTATCTGGGCGCGCTGCTGGGACCGTGCAGAAGCGGTGGCCGCGACCTTTGAACTCGGGGATATCGTTCGTGTACGGGGTGTTGTGGACTCGTTTAAGGGCCGGCTGCAGCTCATTTTCGAGCCCAACGGGATCGAACGGCGTGCGATATCCTACGATGTCACCGACTATCTCCCCCGGACCACGCGGGACATTGATCAGATGTTCGTCGAGCTCCTGGCGAAGGCCGAGCGCATTGAGAACGAGTATCTGAAACGCATCGTTCTTTCGTTCCTCATTGATCCCGCCGGTGCGCAAGCCTTCAAGAAAGCGCCAGCCGCGAAGATCCATCATCACAATTATATCGGCGGGCTGCTCGAGCACACACTCGCGGTGGTGACGCTCTGCGAGACGATTACTGGCCTTCATCCAGAGCTCGATCGCGATCTGCTGCTCGCCGGGGCCATCTTGCACGACCTGGGGAAGACCGCGGCCTATGAATATACCGTCCGAATCGATGTCACGGATGAGGGCGGGCTCGTGAACCACATCGTGCTCGGCTATCAGATGGTGGACGAGAGCATACGACGATACAAAGACTTTCCCGATGAACTGCGTCTGCGGTTGCTCCATCTCATTCTGAGCCACCATAATTACGGGGAGTGGGGCTCTCCGGTCAGACCGCTCTTCGCAGAGGCTGAGGCGTTATGTCATGCGGACATGCTCGATTCGCAGCTCCAGGAATTCGTGCAGCTCCAGCGCTATGAGGAAGGAAAGGGCAAGGATGGTATCTGGAGCGACTTCATCCGCAGCCTGGATCGTTTCCTCTACCTGAGCCCTGAGAAGAAGAGAACAGCAGCTCAGGAGCGCGAGAGAACCTGAGGCTGGCTATGGACAAAGAGACTGCGGACACCACGACCGTTCACAGTATACTTCGGGTGATCAGATTACCCGATCTCTTTTCGATGCTCAATGCCATGCTCGGATTCGGTGCGATTATCCTTGTACTTGATGACCGCAGGGGCACGGGAACGACAATGGCCACGGCGCTCATCCTGATCTTACTCGCGGCCGTGCTCGATGGTCTCGACGGTATAGTAGCGCGAGCATTGGAGAGCTCGCTGCTGGGTGAATTCCTCGATTCGCTTGCCGATATGGTCTCATTCGGTATTGCACCGGCGATTCTTGCCTATGTCTTCATCACGGACTCTTCTGGACTGGCCGCGCCGTATAGCGCTCTCGCTCTCGCAATCGGCGGCTCATATATCATCTGCGGCATGCTCCGGCTGGCGCGATTCAATGCGAACCTGCTCGTAACGAGTGCTCACGAACAACGAGAACGGAGCGACGAGTTCCTCGGCTTTCCTATTACCGGCAGCGCCATGTTCCTGGCCTCCTTTATGCTCCTGATCACCGGGCTACCGATCCCGCCAGTAACGAGCGCGGCGCTGCTGATTGGCGTGATGGCCCTGCTCTGCTCTTTGATGACGAGTCGAATACGCTATCACAAGCTCAGAGATCGGCGCATCACGGTCACCGTGGGGCTTATCTTTCTCGCGCTCTTTCTTTCTTATCTACTCTCGTTCGGGTTCGTTTATCTCGCCTTCGTGGTACTCGCGTTGACAGCATTTTATATGTGCAGCCCGCTCTTATATGTAGGGGTAAAAAAGGTTATTTGAATCCTATCGTTGTATGAGTGCACACACCAAATGGGGAGCGAATAATGAAATTTGTAAAGTGGTTTGAAGAGGTAGGGTCAGGAGATGTAGCTCTGGTCGGCGGTAAGAATGCATCTCTTGGCGAGATGATCCAAAATCTGCGCGCGAAGGGCGTGAATGTGCCCTCCGGCTTTGCGGTCACTGCGGAGGCCTACCGGTATGTTATTGATCAGGCGGGCATACGCGGGAAGATCGAGGAGACGCTGGCAGACCTGGATACGCATGATATGGCGAACTTATCCACGCGTGGTCGTAAGCTGCGTGAGCTGATCAGGACGGCACCGTGTCCCCGGGATCTCGAGGATGAGATCCGTGCGGCGTATCGGGAGATGGAGCAGCGCTACGGCACGAATGTGGACGTTGCGGTACGGAGCAGTGCTACCGCGGAGGATCTCCCAACCGCGAGTTTCGCCGGGCAACAGGAGACCTACTTGAACGTTCGGGGCGAGGAGGAGCTCATGGAGCGGGTGATGGACTGCTTTGCCTCGCTCTTCACCGATCGGGCAATTTCCTACCGTGTTGATAAAGGCTTCGACCATCTCAGCGTTTATCTCTCCGTCGGCGTGCAGAAGATGGTTCGGTCTGATCTGGCATCCGCCGGTGTTATCTTCTCTATCGATCCCGAATCGGGCTTCAGCAATGCGGTTTACCTTACGGGCGCTTACGGGCTGGGCGAGAACGTCGTGCAGGGCACCGTCAATCCTGATCAGTTCTATGTCTTCAAGCCCACGCTGGCTCAAGGCTTCCATCCCATCGTGGAGCGGAAATTGGGTACGAAGCGAAAGAAGCTGGTCTACAAGGAGAACGAGGTGGGGACCGAGCAGCAGTATATCACGAAGGAGGAGGCGCAGCAATTCATATTGACGGACGATGAGCTGCTGGTGCTCGCCCGCTGGGCGGTCATTATCGAGGAGCATTACGGGCTACCGATGGATATCGAATGGGCCAAGGACGGGCGTACCGGCGAGCTCTTTATCGTGCAGGCGCGACCGGAGACGGTGCATTCACAGAAGGATCTCGCAGCCATCGAGACGTATGTGCTCGAGGAGAGCGGTAACCTGCTGGTCACCGGTGAAGCCGTGGGGCACAAGATCGGGTCCGGCGAGGTGACGGTCATCCTGAACGCGAGCGACATCCACAAATTCAAGCCGGGACAGGTGCTGGTCACGGAGATGACCGACCCGGACTGGGAGCCGATCATGAAGGTCGCGGGTGCGATCGTCACTGATCGAGGGGGTAGAACCTGTCACGCCGCGATCATTTCCCGTGAGCTCGGTATACCCTGTGTCATCGGCACGGATAAGGGCTCGAAGCTCTTGAAGGATGTCAAAGCGGTCACGGTCGATTGCTCGGAGGGCACTGGGCGGATCTTCGAGGGGAAGCTCAAATACCGCGTGGATACGCGCTCTTCTGAGAACCTGCCACGACCGTGCACGCAGATCATGATGAATGCCGCCATACCTGACACGGCGTTCGTCCAGGGGCAAATCCCCAATGACGGGGTCGGACTGGCCCGCGAGGAGTTCATTATCAATTCATACATCGGCATACACCCGCGCGCACTGCTCGATTACGAGCAGTTGCAGGCGCAGGCTAAAGCGGACGAGCGCATCGCGGACGTCGTGAAGGCGATCGATGAGCGGAGTGCATCATATTCTGACAAGGTGCAATTCTTCATCGATAATCTCGCCATGGGTATCGCGAAGATCGCGGCTGGCTTTTATCCGAACGACGTGATCGTCCGGCTCTCTGACTTCAAGACGAATGAGTACGCCAATCTCATCGGCGGGTATCTCTATGAGCCCCAGGAGAGCAATCCCATGCTCGGGTGGCGCGGCGCTTCTCGTTACTATGATGCGAAGTTCAAAGCCGCTTTTGGCCTGGAATGCCGGGCGATCAAGAAAGTACGCGAGGACATGGGGCTGACCAATATCAAGGTCATGGTCCCCTTCTGTCGAACGCCCGAGGAGGGACGTAAGGTGATCGAGACGATGGCGGAGTACGGCTTGAAGCAGAACGAGGAGGGGTTGGAAGTATACGTGATGTGTGAGATCCCCTCGAATGTGATCCTGGCCGATGAATTCGCCGACGTATTCGATGGCTTCAGCATCGGCTCGAACGACCTGACGCAGCTCACGCTGGGGCTTGATCGCGATTCAGATCTCGTTGCGCACCTCTTTGATGAGCGTAACGAAGCGGTGAAGCGGTTGGTGAAGCATGTTATCGACGTCGCGCACGAGCACGAGCCGAGGCGGAAGATCGGCATTTGCGGTCAGGCGCCAAGCGATTTCCCCGAATTTGCCGAGTTCCTCGTGGAATGCGGGATCGACTCAATGTCCTTGAATAGCGATGCGGTTATTTCCACACGGCTACAGGTGGCGGAAGTAGAGAAGCGATTAGGAAAATGTACGTAAAGATACGCGCAATTGACGTCGTACGGGTGCCTCCAGAACGGCTGGGAGACGATCTGGATGGGGTGGTCACGGAGATGCTCCAGGATAAGCTGGAAGGCCGTCTGGATAAGAAGGTCGGGATGTTCATCGCGATCCTGGACGTCGTGGATATTAAAGAAGGGCGGATAATGATCGGCGACGCGGGCGTCTATTACGAGACGGTGTTTGACGCGCTCGTGTTCAGACCGAAGATGCAGGAGATCGTGGAAGGCGAAGTGGTGGAGATCGTCGAATTCGGCGCCTTCGTCGAGATTGGCCCGCTCGACGGGTTGTTGCACATCAGTCAGATTACTGATGAGTACATCTCGTATGACGAGAAGAATGCGAAGCTCGTAACGAAGGAGACGAGCAGGACGCTGGGTGAAGGCGATCGCCTTCGCGCGCGAATCGTCGCTATCTCACTCAACGAACGTGATCCCAGTGAGAGTAAGATCGGCTTAACGATGCGGCAGCCTGGTTTGGGGAAACTGGAGTGGCTCGAAGAGGAGCGGCAGAAAGCGGCCGCGAAGGAGAATGAAGCGGCGCGAAAGGTGAAACCGGCAGGAACGGAACCGGCGAAGAAGTAAATAAGCAAACGACGAAGGAGGAACGATGATGGATAAGGCGTGCAGAGATTGTCACCGACTCATAGAGGCGGGACGGGCGGTCTGTATCTGTGGCTCGAATGCGATGAGCGCGGATTGGACGGGTTATCTGGCGATCATTGATGCGAAAGGCTCGGCGATCGCGGAAAAATTAGAGATCACGAAGGCGGGTAGGTACGCCTTGAAGGTAAGATGAGGTGAGTGAGAAACCGAGATGGAAATCGAGATAGTGGAAAAGAAGGATAATCAATTGCTGAAGCGGAAGGAGATCTCTTTTAAGCTGAAGCATGAGGCTGAGGGAGCATCGCCGAGTAGAGCGGAAGCGCGGAGCGCCTTGATCAAAGCGCTCACGTGCAATTCTCACCTGCTTGTCATCGATCGGATGAATACCGAGTATGGTAAGCGGGAAACGGTTGGCTATGCGAAGCTCTACGAGACCGAAGAGCGGCTGAACGAGATCGAGCGGAAGCATATCCTCACACGGAACTTTGAGGGCGCCGGAGCGGCAAAAGCAGGTGCAGAATAGGCTAAACCCGGGAGCGAAGAACAGAAACATGGCGACAACACACGGATTTTACGAGCTGGTCGAGGAAAAAGGGACGGTAAAGGCGCGCAGGAAGCGGAAGATGTGCCCGCGATGCGGCGCGGGGGTGTTCCTGGCCGAGCACGAAGACCGGTATTCCTGTGGCAAATGCGGCTATACCGAATTCAGGAAGCAATAAAGCGCGGAGCGAGACACCGTCGGGAACCGCGCAGGAGCGATCCCTTTTGCCGGTTCTCACGGTGACGCTCTATCCGCCCAGCTCTTCTTTTCTTTAGTGAGTGGAATGGAATAACGGCACGTCAGTCAGTGCGCGGCGTGAAGCTCACGGTGCAGGGCACTCATAAGATCCGCGGGCTTTTGAAATACCCCTTCTCCGTCTTTGCCGCGTTCTGCAACGCTTCTGACTGCTTTAACTGCTCCTTCGGCTCGTCCTGCCGCACTACATCCTTGATGCCAATGACGTGGTATGTCGGCTCAACGTCGGTCGTGTCCACCTCATCCAGAACAGCGAAGTAATCCAGGATCGAGCTCAATTGCTGCTCAAACAAGCCCTTCTCCGCTTCACTCAGCGCTATCCGCGCCAGCCATCCAAGGTGCTCGATCTCTTCTTTTTTCAGCATGCTGCTGCAGTGCCTTCTCCTACAGGTATCAAACAAATTTATCTACAGAAATACCTTATTCTTCATAGGGCAAGAAAGACGTAATGCCAAAGACCGATGACCCGAGCAGTCATCCTCGCGGGGGGCTTCGGGACGCGGCTCAGACCGCTCACGGCTACGGTGCCGAAGGCGATGATCCCGCTCGTGAATCGGCCCGTGATCGATTATATCCTGGATTACCTCGCGGGCTACGGCTTGAACGATATCGTCATCACCACGAACTACCTGCGCGAGCAGACGATCGAGTATCTCACCCGGCGTCGAGTCGGTTTGACAATTGCCTATCCCGAGGAGCCCGCGCCGTTAGGAACCGCGGGCTCGGTGAAGAACGCGGCAATTAGCGAACGGATGCTGGTCATTCAAGGCGATAACATCACCGAAATAGACCTGCGACACCTGCTGCGGTTTCACGATGAGCACGGGGGGCTGGTAACTATCGCCCTACTGCCCGTGCTGGATCCGTCGCTCTTCGGGATTGCGCAGCTCGCTGCGACCGGGAAGATCCTGCAGTTCAAGGAGAAGCCCGCTCCGGGCGAGTGCTTCTCTAACCTCGCGAACACCGGCCTGTACATCCTGGAGCCCGAGGCTCTCGAACTAGTACCTTCGGATCGTGCGTTCGATTTCTCCAAAGATTTGTTCCCCCGGCTCGTCGCGCGCGGCGAGGTTTACGGGTGTGTCGTTGAGGGTTTCTGGGCCGATGTGGGCAACCTCGAGGGCTATCTGGCGGCGAGCAGATGGATACTGGAGAAGGGCGACTTTCGGTGTGCGGATACCGCGGAGATTGACGATTGCGATATCCAGGGCAACGTGGCGATCGGCGAACACGCGCGGGTTGATGCTTCGGTTGTGCGCGGGCCCGCGGTCATCGGCAGCCGAGCAACGCTGCGCAAGAGCAAGCTGTACAGCTCAGTCGTGCTTCCCGGGGCACTGCTGGCTGATACTACACTCCATAACAGCATCATCCAGCAGAATGCGGTGATCGAAGGTGAAGAGATCGTGAATTGTATTCGATGACTGTGTACGTGCGGATAGGCGGTTTGTTTATTCTCTTGTTCAGCCCTTTTTCTCTTGCCTCGCGCTTTCACCGCTTTCCAGAGCTCAACGACAATGAAGATCGAGATACTGGTACCGAGCGCCAGCCCCCATTCGCAACCCGATAGGGGGACTGAGTGGAAAAATCGCGCGATGGAGGGGAGCTGGACCGCGAAGAGCAGGAGCAGAAGTGACCCGAACACGCCAAGGATCAGCCCTCTGTTTGAGAATATCCCGATCCGGAAGAGCGAATGCCGTGCAGAGCGGCAAGTGAAGGCGTTGATCAGCTCGTAGAGGATAAAGGTCGCGAAGACCATCGTTTGCGCCTTCGGGAGCGCAGAGCGGGGCAGATAGTGGAGAAAGATACCGAGGCAACCACTGACAATTACTGCAGCCATAAGTGCGAGCGTTTTGAGCATGCCTCCGGTGAAGACGCGTTCGTTCGGGTCTCGCGGTGGCCGGTCCACGATGTCGGGATCTGGGGGTTCTACGCCCAGCCCCATCGCCGGTAAGTCTTCGATGACGATATTCGCCCCGAGGATCTGGATCGCGATCAGCGGAAAAGGGAGCCCGTAGCAGAACGCACCTGCCAGGAGGCAGACCTCCGCAACGCCATAAGAGAGGATGTCCGTGAGATATTTCTTGACGTTATCGTAAATGGCGCGGCCTTCATGGATCGCGGCCACGATCGTGGCGAAGTTATTATCTGTCAGCACCAGATCAGCGGCCTCCTTCGCGACGTCAGTTCCTGAGTTCATGGCGATACCCGCGTCGCTCCGTTTTAACGCCGGTGCATCGTCGATCCCATCGCCCGTCATCGCAACCACCGCGCCGTTCCGCTGCAAGACTTCGCCGATCCTCAATTTGTGCTCAGGCGAGACGCGCTCAAACTCCGCGTCACTTAATTGTTCCAGATCAGCACCGGTCATCGACGGACCCGGGATGATCCCAAGCTCCTTTGCGCTCGCAACCGCCGTGAGTTTATGGTCGCCGGTGATCATGATGAGGACGATCCCTGCCCGTTTGCAGTACCCGATCGCTTCTTATACCTCTTCCCGCGGCGGGTCAGTCATGCCCAGGAGCCCAACGAAGATAAGGTCACGCTCCACCGTTTCAGGTGTGAGCTGCTCCAGGTCATCTTCCCGCAATTCGCGATATGCCACGCCAATGAGCCGATAGGCACGTGAGGCGAGCTCATCGCTCAGCATTACTACCCTGGTTCGTTCGTCCGCGCTGAGTTGCTCTTCCCGGGTCTCGCCGTTGACCTCGCGGTAGATTCGGTTCGAGAGCTGCACGAGCGATTCCGGGGCGCCCTTGACGTACGCCACGAGCTTCCCGGTCTCCGTGTCTCGATGAATGGTGGTCATTCGCATCCGGTCTCGTTCAAAGGGGAGTTCAGCCTCACGTGGATAGCGCTGCTCCAGGTCCTGCTTCTTGAGACCCGCCTTCTCGGCTGCGACCACTAATGCACCTTCGGTGGGAGCGCCATTGAGCTTAACGGCCGCAGCTTCTCTCCGAATGCCACTATCGTTGCAGAGCGCCGCGATCTGCAAGGCCATTCGTAGCGATGCATTCGTAGCGAGATCCACCTGCTCGCCAGTTTCCTGATCCAGGAATTCTCCGGCCGGCTCATAACCCAGACCGGTAACCTCGATCATCCGTCCGCCGGCATACAGGATGCGAACGGTCATCTCGTTCTTTGTCAGCGTTCCGGTTTTATCTGCGCAGATCGTGGTGATGCAGCCCAGGGTCTCGACAGCCGGTAATTTCCGGATGATCGCCTTATTCCGCGCCATCCGCTGCACACCCGCCGCGAGCGTTCCGGTGACGATGAGCGGCAAGGTCTCGGGGACGATCGCGACCGCCAGGCTGATCCCCCAGATAAGCATATCCAGGAACTCGTAGCCGCGCAGCACCCCGACCGCGAGAATAGCTGCGCAGATGATCACATACGCGGTGCTCAACCACCGCCCGATCTCGTTAATCCGTCGTTTGAGTGGGGTTTCCACTTCGGGCTCTGCAGCGAGCATCCCGGCAATCTTCCCGAACTCCGTTTGCATGCCGGTAGCGGTAACCACACACCTTCTCCGGCCTTCCAGGACGGTGGTGCCCGGATAGACCATATTGCTCCGCTCCGCAAGGTTCACGGCCGCCGCCGTCAGCGCCGCTGTGTCCTTGTTCACGGGAACGGATTCACCGGTCAGGAGTGACGTGACTCGTCTACCGTGAGATTCTTGCTTTCGATGAGGCGCGCATTCGCAGCTACGCGGTCGCCCGGCCGGAGGAGCAGAATATCTCCCGGCACAATATCACACGTGCATATCAGCTCTTCACTGCCTGCACGGATCACCGCCGCAGTGGGCGCGGTAAGCGCTTTTAAGCGCTTGATCGCTTTTTCAGCGCGATACTCGAGGAGAAAGCCCAGGATAACGCAGAGCAGGACGGCTGCCGCGATTACCACGGAGTCCAGAAGGTCCCCGATCGCCGCGGAGATCACCGTCGCCGCGAGCAGGATAAGGATAAACGCGTTTTTGAACTGTGCGAGCAAGAGCTTTGGCACAGAAAGCGGCTCCTCCGCGGTGAGCTCGTTCGGTCCAAACTGCGCCTGGCGCTGTTGCACCTCAACCGCATCGAGTCCCGTATCCGAGCTCCGCAAGGCCTGTAGAACGTCTGCTGACTCCCGCAGGTGCCATGCAGTCTCCGCCCGCTCCCCGGAATCAGAACTTATCGCGGTGCTCATTCAGTCACATCCTACCGTAGGAGTTCATAGCGATAGCGCGTGCATCTACCGGTAACGGGCCGCTGATGAAGTCACGACGCTGCCGGTCTTACGGAGACACGGGCTCGAGCCATTTCAGGTACTTTGGCTCGCGTGCTTTGAGTACCGCGAAGAACTTCTTCTGGAGCGCGCTCGTGACCGCTCCTTTTCGCCCGCCGCCGATCAGCACGCCGTCGATCTCGCGTATCGGCGCCATCTCCGCGGCGGTTCCGGTGAAGAAAGCTTCGTCTGCCGCACAGAGTTCTTCTTTCGTTATCCGTTTCTCTACGATCGTATAGCCCATATCGCGTGCGAGTTCCATCACGGAGGCACGCGTGATCCCGGGTAAGATCGAGGAGTCCGCTTCCGGCGTGTATATGATGCCTTCTTTCACCATGAATACGTTCTCACCGGGGCCTTCAGCAATGTAACCACGGGTATCGAGCAGTATCGCCTCACCAAAGCCCCGCGCCTTGGCGTCCAGGGAGGCTAAGATCGAATTGAGATAGTGACCCACGGCCTTTGCGGTGACCGGCAAGGTGGTCGGGTCTATTCGGCGCCAGGGCGAGATGGTGCAGCGGATTCCGCCTTCCGCAGCCTCTTCCCCCAAATACGCACCCCAGGGCCAAACCGCGATGGCGCAATCCACCGGACAGCCCGTTGGATTCAATCCCAGGTGATGATAGCCAAAGAACGCGATCGGACGGATGTAGCATGCGTCAAGCTTGTTGATCCGGATCGTCCCCTTGATCGCTTCACTCAGTTCCGCCTTCGTGTAGGGGATCTCCATCTGGTAGGCTGCCGCAGACCGATACATCCGATCCATGTGCTCCTTCAGCCTGAAGATGAACGCACCCTGCTCCGTCGCGTAACATCGAATCCCTTCAAAGACGCCCGAGCCGTAGTGTAACCCGTGGACGAGCACATGCACCTTCGCGTCCTTCCACTCGACGAACGTGCCGTTCAGCCAAATTTTCCCCTCGCCGGTAAAGGCCTCTGCCATCAGTATCTCCCCCTCTCCGTCTTATCGAATCGCCGCTTTTCTAATAATCACTTTTCGCTTAAAAGTCTCTACAGTTAGGTTAGAAGTGAAAGGACGGCTGGTTCTGAATACGCCGCTTCAGTATCCGCGCCTCGAGCTGCAAGCTACGCCATGCTTCTCTGACTCGCTCCTCGAGCTCCTCATCCTCGTGCAACACGGCGACGAATGACGGCCCGGTGCCCGAGAGGCTCACGCCCGCTACGCCGCATTCCAGCGCTCTGAGCATCGGCTCCGGGTCGAAGCGCAGCGCCGCGCAATACAGGAATCCGTTCAAGGTCATCGCCTCATCAAACCTGCCGTCCAGCGCCCATTCGTGCGCACGACCGATCCACGGCGCGATCACCTTTGATCGTACCACATTCGTATCTGCGGTGAACGCTTGCGTCCGTGGCACGAGGATGAGAACGGTGGCATCTCGCTCGACTCGCTTCAGCAGCGCGCGCTTCTCGTTGTCGGTGATGACAATGCCACCGAGCGCGGAGGCGCAGGCGTCGTCAAACGCGCCCGTTATGGAAACGCCCACATCGAGCGCGGCATCGATCCCGATCCCAATCGCCTCCAAAGCGCCGGGCAGGGTCGTCACTTCGACCCCGATCGCATTCAGGGTCGCAGCCACGGTAGCATTTGCCGCGGCACTGCTGCTCTTCAAACCGCTCCCAAGGGGTATTTCACTGCGCGTTTTTACGTACGCGCCGTACGGCATGTCGAACTTCCGCAGCACTAATTCCACACACCGCTCAATTAACCGGGTATCCCCCGGCATCGCCGCTCCGCGGTCATCCCTGATCTCTCCCTGTACGAACTTCAGGTCTGCACCCAGTTCCACCTCCGCCTCAGTCCAGAGATCGAGCCCGAAGGCCGCGCCTCTCAGGGTCGCAATGGCATTGATGATCGTTCCCGCGCCACTGGCGCGCCCATGCCCTTTCCCGCTTCTCGCTGCAGCCATCTCGTCCTTTTGCCACCGTCACGCACGCACGATACGAGCTTTCGACGTGCCGTTCACGGGCGCCTCGTAGGGATAGATAATAAGGCGCTGCTTACATAAGGCTCTCCTCTCCGCTCGGTCACGGGCGTGTGGGTGAACCCGCGCGCACAAACAAAAACAAAACCGGAAATTATTTATACGATGAGCAGTTACTCACGTTTAGCATTCTAAAAGGGAAAAAGGAGCGGGGATGCAAAATGCCAAAGGAACCAAAGGAAGTTGTCATTGTTGGCGGTGGCGTCGCGGGAATATTCGTCTTGCGGAACTTGTTCGCGGATAAGGACAAGGTGCCGGACGGGCTCCATATAACCTTAATCAAGCGCGAGAAGAGCGGCTGGGTCTCCACCTGCGGCTTGCCCTTTGCGTTGCGCGGCTGGTATGAACTGGAGCGAACGGAGATCCAGAAGCCCGGATTCTACCTCGAGCAGGGCGTTGATTTCCGGAGCGAGAGCGAGGTTACGAGGCTCAATCTGGACGAGAAGAGCGTGGAATTGAAGAATGGCGAAACCCTGAATTACGATTACCTCGTTATCGCAACAGGGCGTAAGCAGTCGGTGAAAGAGACGACGCTGGACGGTGTGTTTACCTTTAACGACGAGAATGATGCGTGTAAGATCGAAGAGGCGTTGAAGACCCATGACGTGAAGCATGCGTTTGTCCGCGGTCGCGGAATTATCGGCTTGCAATCCGCCGTTGCATTTGCGGAACGGGGCATCAAGACCACGATTCTCGGCGGACCGCCGTCGTTATTACCCTCGAGCCTGGATCCTGATACAGGCGATATCATCAAGGAGCGTCTGGAGAAGAACGGGATGCGATTCATCCTTGATCGGCGCGAGATAACGGCGATCAAGGGCAAGGATGGCTGGGTGAGGTCAGTCGTTATCGGTGAGACGGCGGCGGATAAAGAGGAGATCCCGGCCGAGATCGTGATCATTGGTAAGTGGATGCTGCCCGAGACGGATCTCGCGAAGGCGGCGGGAATTGCGATCGGTGAGACGGGCGGAATCGTTACTGATCGCTCAATGCATGTGAAGCGAGGACGGCGCTCGTTGAACGAGGTGTACGCGCTCGGTGACTGTGTTGAGGTCGTTGATGGCATCACCCATCGTCCGAAATTGAATCAAATGGCCTCGACCGCTGTTGTTCAGGCGCGGGTCATCGGTGACAACATCTTGAGCGACATCCTGGGCCAGCCACGTTTATACTCTACCTGTGAGTACTGCATCAGCCCGACGGTCGCGGACATTGGCTGCGGGCTCCTGATGGGTTCCGTGGGTGTGACCACCGATGCGGCAACCCGGGCGGGTATAAAGACGATCAGCGGCACAGCGACGAAGCTCGTCAAGGCGCGATACTTCCCCGGTGCGACCTCGATGACCATGAAATTGATCTTCGACGCCTTTACTCTGCGCTTGTTGGGCGCGCAGATGGTGGGCGAAGTCTGCGTTGCCGAACGAGTAAATGAGTTCGAGATCGCGATTCGAGCGGGGCTAACCGCAGCGGAACTGCGGAACATGGAGCGGAGCTTCGATCCGTCAGTTGCGCAACTGGAGGACGTGACGGTAGACGCAGCAAAGAAAGCACTGGAGAGCGCTTAGCTTAGTCTGCTGAACTATCCGTTATTCGCACTCCTGCTTTTCTTTTCTTTTTTCGAGACCGCCGTTTGCAACGGCCGTGCGTACGGTCGTTCGCAGTTGGTGGGCCGTACGGTACGGGTGGAACCCTGAGCATGAGCAGATGCCGCACTCAGTTACCACCGCAGAACGCGGGTATCAAAAGAGCGCCTCATCCTGCTCGTACGTGCGATCCAGCCGGAGAGCGAGTTCAGCTTTGGTGAGCTCTCTACTCAAATAGGCGATATGGGACGGCATTGAAGCCAGCTCCAGACGTAGTATCGTATCCATTATCGCCCCTGCGCTTTCACCGATGATCCGCTTGCCACTGGGCGAATGGTGCGCGCAGATCTGCCGCGGTGAATCGCTTGCGTTATCGAGCACGCAGAGAAAGATCCTGAAGAAGCCCCGGGGATCACGCTGCCAGGTTTCGGCCGGTGCCGCAGCAACAAGTTGATCGCCGTGCACGTCAGTAAGTGGTCCTTTCCGCTTCTCCTTGAGTACAAGCAGGTCAATGCCGAGGTCTTTCGGTGCGCTACGACGCGCACGCGCGAGCAGCATCATCTCCGCGGCCACGCGCAACTCGCGCACACTCCCCCGGGCCTTATCGCTGCATTCCGGTGCAAAGAGGATATCGGCCCGCAGTTCAGAAGCGATGCCGGCCAGGGTCGCGTTGATACCCACGGAATCAGCGTCCATGAGTTCAGTGACGTTGCCGACGCCGAAGAAGAGCGGGGTGTGCTTGTCCTGCATGCGGAACGTATAATAGTTGTACAACGAATCGGCGATGCCATAGCCCACGGCATTCAAGATCGGGTCGCCGATGATGCGGGTAATGCCTGCCGCTCTCGCTTCTGCTATATTCGCCAGCAAGCTCTCATTCGCTGTCCGCGGGTCAGCACTGTCCGGTATAACGACCGCGGCCACATCGTGATCCGCAACTGCGGCACCAATCTCCGGAATGTTCTCCCGGTTCACGCTGAGCACCATGTCCACCCCGTTCTCGACACCCGTGCGAATATGCTCGACATCAAGGGAGTCGATGGAAACGGGCACGTGCGGCGCGAACGACCGCACCGTTTGTACCGCCCGTGCCACCTCGCTTGTGGTCGCACCGATATGAACACCCACGTCCAGAATGTCCGCGCCGCTGCTCAGATACTGGTGCGTGAGCCGCTGTATCTCTCGCGCGGTCATGAGCGTGGCGTCCACGAGTTCCGCGCAGACCTTCATCCGCGAACCACCGCCGATCTTCAGCCCGTTCAGGGAGAATACCGCTCGTGCTCGGCGCTCAAACTCCTCCAGGTTCTGCTTCGCAGCCGCTCGGCGCTTGGTCGTCAGGAACTGATCGGCCGGAACGTGTGCCGAGAACTCGATCTCCTCCAGGTATCGTAACGCCTCGCCAATGTCGTATGCGTGCCGTGGTCCCAGGCGTATGGGTGTTCCTAGCTCAGCTTCCAGGGCGCTGAAGTCCGCGGTACAGAAGCCCGAGATTAATATCAGATCGCTCGCTGTCGCGTGCTGCTGCTGCTCGAGCGCGCGCTTCAACGATCTCGGAGTGCTAAACGCGGCGATGTTCAAGTCCTGCGTCAGCACCTTGCAGGAGATATCGGGCACAGCCGCGGTTTTGAGCGCATCCCGCACCATGCCTTCCGCTTTCCGCCCGGTAGCCAGAGTGATCCTCATGAGTCCACGCCTGTACCGTTCTATCTGGATATGTATTTATTTATTGTGCAAGGAAGCCTAAAAACGCGTCATCCGGTTTGTCTTTGATCGTTTGATTCACGATAAACGTCTCAGTTCGCTCGATCGCCTCAAAGGCTTGCAGCTCTTGCAGGAACGCGGTCATTTCGTTCTTGTCCCTGAACAGCAGCTCGAGGAAGAAATCAAACCGGCCGAAGAGGAGCTGGATCCTCCGCACGTGCGTGCTCTCTCTTAAGAACGCAGAGAGCTCCTCGCGCAGGTGCCGCTCGGGCTTGGCGATGATCAGCGTGTAGGCCTGGAACGCGAACCCGAGCTTCTCAGCGTCCAGGGAGACGGAGAAGCCCCGGATAATACCCGCTGCGGCAAGCTTCCGGACATGCTCTAAGGCAAGCTGTCTGCTCACCCCGCACTGCCGGCCCAGTTCGGAGTACGAGCGACGTCCGTCCGCGAGCAGCGCGCGGAGGATGCATTTGTCCTTATTCTTCAGCTTCAGGTATTCCATTTGTAAAAATAAATATCGAAAATTTTATAAATAGTTATCTTTTTTTTCTTCTTGGCTGAGCAACGATTGCGAAAGCGGACGGTGAAGCAACTGGAGGGGTACAGATAGATGGAAGAAGGACGAATAGTGGAGAGATTAAGCGCACTGGTGGGTGAGGACAACGCTCGGAAACTCGAGAAGATCGATCATCCACCACTGCACCATTTAATAGCTCGGTACGTTGAGCTCTGTGAGCCAGATAGTGTATTTGTCAGCACGGATTCGGTCGAGGATATCGCGTACGTGCGGCAGGCGGCGATCCGGGCGGGTGAGGAGCTTGAGCTCGCGCTCGCGGGTCATACGGCACATTTCGATGGCTATTACGATCAGGCACGCGACAAGAAGAACACGAAGTTTCTGCTACCACCGGGCGTTGATTTGGGCTCGGATATCAATGCCATGGGTAGAGCGGCCGGGCTGGAAGAGATACACAAGATCTTGAAGGGTATCATGAAGGGGCACCAGTTATTTGTCCGTTTCTTCTGTTTGGGCCCGCTCAGCTCAACCTTCTCCATCCCTGCCGTTCAGCTTACTGATTCCGGCTATGTCGCGCATTCAGAGGATCTGCTCTACCGGCAGGGCTACGAGGAGTTCGTGCGCCTGGGCCGAACGGCGCGGTTCTTCACGTTCGTGCATTCCGCGGGCGAGCTGGACGAACGCAAGAACTGCACGGACATCGAGAATAGACGCGTGTACATCGATCTCGAGGACGAAACGGTGTACAGTGCGAATACCCAGTATGGCGGGAACACGATCGGGCACAAGAAGCTGGCGATGCGGCCCGCGATCCGTCGTGCATCGGAAGAAGGCTGGCTGACCGAGCACATGTTCATCATGGGTGTGCACGGGCCACATAACCGTGTGACGTATTTTACCGGGGCCTTCCCCTCGCTCTGCGGTAAGACCTCCACGTCTATGGTGGAGGGTGAGACGATCGTGGGCGATGATATCGCGTATCTACGGATAGTGGACGGTGTTATTCGTGCCGTAAATCCGGAGCGGGGCATATTCGGGATCATTCAGGGCGTTAATGCCAAAGATGATCCGATCATCTGGGATGCGCTCCACAGCCCGGCGGAGATCATCTTCTCCAACGTGCTGGTAACGGCGGATAAAGGGGTATACTGGATCGGGAAAGATGGTGAAGTACCACGAAGGGGGCTCAATCACTCGGGTGCGTGGTACCTCGGGAAGAAAGATGAGGACGGCAACGAGATACCCCCGTCACATCCGAATGCCCGCTTTACGCTCGATATGCAGCTCTTAGAGAATCTCGATCCTGAGCTGAATAATCCCTCTGGTGTAGAGATCGGCGGTATCATTTACGGCGGCCGGGATTCGGACACGAAAGTCCCGCTCGAGGAATCCTTTGATTGGGTGCACGGCGTCATCACCATGGGCGCCGCACTGGAGTCTGAGACGACCGCAGCGACACTGGGAAAAGAGGGCGTGCGCAAGATCAACCCGATGTCGAACCTGGATTTCCTCTCCATCCCGCTGGGCGCCTATATCGATGCGCACCTCGAATTCGGTACGGTATTGCAGGCGCCGCCGCGCATCTTCTCGGTAAACTATTTCATACGCGACAAACGCGGGCAATTCCTGAACGATAAGGCGGACAAAGCGGTCTGGCTGAAGTGGATGGAGCGGCGTGTGCATAACGAGGTGGAGGTGTTCATAACGCCCACGGGGGGTATTCCGCGTTACAATGACCTCAAGGAGCTGTTTGCAGCGGTGCTCAAGAAGCAGTATACTGAAGCAGCGTACCGCCAGCAATTCACCGTGCGGGTACGGGAGAATCTGGCCAAGATCGAGCGCGTGGAGCAGTTTTACCGGACGAACGTGCCGGACACGCCGCCGGCGCTCTATACCGTTCTGGCCGAGCAGAAAGAACGGCTCGAGGAGGCGCGGAAACAACACGGGGACTACATATCCCCGTTTGCCTTTGAATAGCACGGGCACGATATGCAGCGTATTTTCATCACCGGCTGGTTTGGTCAGTGAAAGGCTATACCCAATGACCGGACTGAGGATACGAGAGCGATCAGATCAGCGACCGCGGAAAGGACTACTCAAGTAGCTCCAGCATCTGCGCGATTTTTACGTCATACGTTAAAAGATAGCTCATAGCCGCTCTTGCCAGTCGCAGGCGAGTAGTACGAGCGATCGTTCCGTCTTTTCTGAGCTCTGCACCTACCTCATCATAGCTCGCGGGGTTCACGATCACGGTAACGTGCTCGAAGTGCTTTATCCCGTTTCGGAGCAGCGCTACGCCACCGATGTCCATTCGGTCGAGCGGCTTCGTGGAGTTCTGATCAGGGGGTATGAGATTGACGACGACGAAACCAATTTCCCCGGTCGCGATCTCAGCGTGGATGCGGGGATGCAGCGTTTTCACCCTGCCGCCGAGCAGCTCCGGGGTACCGGTGAACGCAGCAACCGGAATGGCCGGGATATCTTCGCGCTCAATGGTCCGGGCGGTACCTTCGGTTGCGATAATGGTGATGCCGCGTTCGTGCAATGCCTTCGCGAGTTCTACCAGCTTTGTTTTATCGTATACGCTGATGATGGCTTTCATGACGCTCGTGCAGTGCAGTGCAGGTTACCCGGATTCTGTATTAATTATATGGTACAGCAATGAGCTACCAAAGAACCCCCAATCCGTAGAAGACGCGGCTGGGTTTACTTACGTTACGTAACTCCAAGCCCCAGGTATTTCCCTTCTCGCGTGGTATGCGGCGCGAGCATGTCGATATTCAACCGACTAACCAGCTCCTTGTACCGGTCCCTGATCGTGATCTCGGTAGTGCCAGCGACTTTAGCGATCTCCTTCTCCGTGATCTTCTCGCCACTCAGCATCGCGGCTATGTAAATGGCGGCTGCGGCAGTTCCTATCGGCCCCCAACCTTTTGCGACGCCGGTTCCCTGGTCATCCTTCAGGATCTCAATCGCCCGCTCCCTGATCTCCTCACTCAGCCCGAGCTTCGAGCAGAATCGCGGGATATAGAGTGCAGGATTGGCCGGCGCGAGCTTGATCTCCAACTTGCGCAGGAGAAAGATATAGGCCCTTCGAATCTTCTTCAACGGGCTCCGGGAGACCGCGGCAATCTCCTTCAAGGTGCGCGGTACCTCGTACCGGCGGCAGGTGATATACAGCATTGCGGAGACCAGCTCCTCGATACTGCGGCCCTTGATCAAGTTCTTCTTCATCGCCTTACGGTACAGGACCGAGGTCTCTTCCTTGATATTATTCGGGAGCTTCAGGGCACAGGCCATGCGATCGATCTCGACGAGCGCAAGTGCAAGGGTCTTGTCGCTGGAGTCGATGCTTATGCCGCGCAACCGCTTGGTACGTGCCGGCAGTCCGGGCATCGGCGTGCCCAGCCCTTTGTCGTGTATCCGGTAGCTCATGGGTGGTCCGGTTCTTATCCGCTTCGCTGCCTGTTCTTCGTCGTAGGAGCGCCATTCAGGGCCGAGATCAACGATATCCTCGACCAGGACGACCCCGCAGTCACCGCAGTACAACTCAGCATGCTTTGAATCAACGACGATGTTCTTCGATCCGCATTCAGGACATGTCCGTATTCGCTCACCCATCTATTCTCTCCGCACCTCTAAACCGGAGTAACACGACGCTCGCTCGCGCTCATAAGAACTGCAGAACTCAGCGCACAATAATTTACTATTGTAATCCTAAGGAGTTTCATTATTCCCAAGGAAGGTGTTACGATAGTACCTATACATTCATACTATATAAAGTTGCAGGAAATTTAATTCCCTATCCTGGCGGACAACGGTACGGGCGGGGCGCCGTGCGAACCGGTGGTGTAGCTGTTGTCACCTCGTCGCGCTCACGCACCTCACAACAGGTCGATGGTGATCGTTCCTCTGTTGAGCACGTCCGTTTCGGAAACATGGACTTCCTGCTCCGTATCCCAGATCAACGTCCCGTTCTCATAATGCCCTGCGCGCAGAGTGTAGGGGGTTACGGAGAGGTCGAACTGTGTACCTCCTGCGATCGGGCCGTCCGTGGAGTAGGGCACAATGAACTCGTAGGTGTTGGTCGGTGAAGCGGTGGTTTCGAGCGCGTAGGTGAACCGCCGGCCCTGGTTCGTGGTGATCGCGGTGGAAATCTCGATGACGGAGCCATTCGCGGCGGTACCGGTGATGTGCGCGCCCGGCACGTACTCGAAGACCTTCACGAAGCCCACGGGGTTGAGGTACTCGGGCGTCCATGCTTTAAGATTCTCCTGCCCGGTCCCGACCCCGTAGAGGTTCACCCGCAGCATCCCCTCTTCGGTCCTGGCGATGATGAAGACGTTATTGTTGGTCACATCGCGGATCATCCACCGGCCTTCGTCCATCTTGCTCACGGTGCTCTGCTCGGAGAAGGGTATGCCGGAGGACGTAAAGGCGCTAACGAGCAGTTCCGGCAGCGTATTGTTGTTCAGGTCGTCTTCGATCCAGGTTCCGGCAGGGAACTCGAAGAGATGCCCGTGCAGGATCTGCGCCTGCGCGGCAGTCGTGGTATAGTCGTTGGAGTAGCTCCGCCAGTTCATGTAGCCCGTGTTCGTGTCCATAAAGAGTATGGGCAGGAAGAACGTGGGAGACTCGTGCACCAGGCGATAGTGGTGCAGGGCGGGAAAGATCGTGCCATCCACGTTGGTGCGTGTACCGTCGAACATGTGCAAGCGTGCCACCATGGTATAGTAGTAGTACCCGAGGCTGCTGTACCGTTGTGGGTCGCCGGCCCAGACGGTCATCGCGCCGTATTTGTTGTAGTATGAATTCCAGACATCAGCCATCATGAAATCGCTGACCACGTATTTCACGTCGAGCGCATCGGCAATCTCGTTCGCATCAGGCTCATTATTCGCAATGAAGAAGACAGAGGCACCTGGGGCATTATCTCGATAGGGGCCGCCGATACCGTCCTGGCCGAGCGGATTAGCGACAGGTATCCGGTGGCCGATACGGGTGATCCAGTGCCCGTAGTCCCACCAGCTGATAACCGAATATGCGGGTTCTGGGTAATCATATACCCCTCTTTCGTTCGTCGTCTCGTTGAAGGGTGGCTCCTCGTAAAGCCCGTAGTAATCCAGACCTGGCTCGGGTGTGTTCGCCTTCATCCACGTAAGCGCTTTATACCAGTTATCATCCGGCCCGCCACCAGATCGCGCACTCGCTAATGTGGTCGTGAGCGGCGGGTAGAAGACGATCAGACCAATAGCAAGAATCGCGAGGATGAGCTCAGGCCGTACGGTAGCGCTAATTTTTCCGGTATTAACTTTGAGCCGGTTTTCCGGCTCTGCAGCGGTAGTTTTGGTTTTTGACTTTTCTGTCGCGCCGCCTTTTGCGTTCAGCTTCATCTTCCCTTTTACCTTGCCACCCTTTGTAGCCGCTTTGCCGGTTCTCGACGGTTTGCCGCGTGACCAGACATAATCAATAATAGCCCCGCAAACGAGACCGCAGAGCAGTGCGACATTGATCGCATAGTGCGCGGCAAAACGGTTCTGCCCGAAGCAGGCGAAGAGCATGATGCCACTCCATACGAGGACGAGCACCTCTTCAGCACGGAACTGCTTCGCGATGTTGTAGCCGAGCAAGATAAAGCCGGCGAAGGCGATGAAAAAGGTCGTGCTGAACCACCGCCAGGCCTCGCCATCAACAATCTTGCCCGTATACTGCGAGAAGATATGCATCGGGTGCACTTCCGCGATCGTGAGGCTGGATTCCGAAGGGACGAAGACATGAAGCGCGCCGATAACATTTGCATAGAGCGCGGGTGCCAGAGCGTTCAGCAGAACAAGTGAGACCACTGCGAGTAGAACAACAACAATAGGAAATACATATGGCACTATTTTTTTGGCGTTCAGCACAAATGAAACCGCGCCCAGCGCCAGGACTACCGCGATAGCAAGGAAAATGGAGATCATCTGAATGCCCGTGAGTGCGCCGAACTTGGGTATCGGTGCTAGCATAAGTAATGCTATAATAAAGGCCGGAATGCTCACTATGCACAGATAATCTGTGCTCGCTCCTCGTAGGTGGTCAATTATATATTGCACTATGGCATACACGATCAAGACAAACATGATGAGCGGGGCACCGATCCACGCGAGCTGTAAGCTCCCGAGGAATATACCAGCGAGAAGAGAATAGCTAATCGGCCGTTTCAATGCGGTCCAGTCTTTTTCCAGTAGCGAATAATAGGTGATTTCGTTATTCTTCGCCGCTTTGAGTGCCAAAATGAAAAACAGCAAAGCAGTCGTGCTGAGCAGGGTTTCCATTACGTGATGGTCCGTGAACCCCACTATGGACCGTGACAGGAACTGCCCGGGAAGGATCGCGATAAGCGCAGCGGCAAGCAGCCCCGCATTACGGTTCCACACCGCCTTGCCAATGAAATAGACGGGTATGACCGTAAGCGCGCCCAGCACCGCGGGATACCACGCACCGATAACATCGATGCTATCCTGGCCAAGCGTAGCGTACGGGTTCCCCCGCCCGATTATCCAGATAATGGCCGCAAGGAGGTAGCCAAAGAGTGGCGCGAACCCCTTGGTCGTTCCGTAGGGGTAATACGTATAAGCATCGTAATAGATCCGGTGCGGGAAGTTATGGAGCGTGTTATCAACGATGCGCATGTGGTACCAGGGGTCGTTACCGCCGAAGCGCACGAACGCGCCGCCAAGCACACTGTCATAGGGCAGTGCGACCCGTATGTAGAGCGATACAGCGACCAGCAGCGCGACCGCGACGCCATAGATCAACGACAGCTTATCAATCCGTTTCACCTGAATCTGTGGTAGCTCCATCCGTTCTTATCTCCCCTTTACCGTCCCCTTTATAGTTCAGATGCGCTTTTATAAATAGCTATCATTTGGGTAGAAGTGGTTTCAACGAGAATCGTCTCACCGGGTTGGTTGTCCGGATCCGTATCCCTCCGCAATCGCGTTATATCGCTCTACTTCGCAGAGAGCACGAAATATACCCCAGTGATCCAAAAACTAACCGGAGAATGCCGAAGAGCGAAAAATGCGTCTGAAGCGTTTTTTGGGGTGAATACCTGCTCCATAATTTGCCATGCTTCATTGTGAGCTGCTTCCGTCCATAGCCATACCAGAACGCCTGTTTCAAAAAACCTACTACCGATCTGCTCGTATCCCTATACACCACGGCATGTTCGTTGTAAGCCAGTTGAGCACCAGCATCGACGGCCCTGAAATTGAGATCAACATCCTCAGCAGTAACGAAACCAGTATCAAATCCGCCAATTTTTTGGAATATTTCTTTCTTGTATGCGAGATTACACGCAGGAAACGTAACATCATATCCTTTATGGTTCACTTCAACCCTTGTTATGTCCGCGAAGGGGCCCACATTTATGGTTTTCCCCGCTACTATATCATAACCTTCTACGATTGATCTTCGCAGTTCTTTTAGCCACTTACTATCAGCTTTACAGCCGCCGTCTATGAATGCTATAACCTCGCCCTGTGCTTTTTCTACACCGAAATTTCTCCCGTAGCCTCTGGTTCCTTCATGTACAAACAACCGGATTTCGGGATTTTGCTCAGCATACTCCTCAACTATTTGACGAGTGGTGTCAATGCTATGAGCATCCACGATAATAATTTCAAACGTTTTTTCTTGCGCGAGCAGGCTGTCAAGTAATTTACCAATGCTCCGTGCCTCATTCTTTACCGTTATTACGATGCTAACCAACACGAGAATATATTAAGTGGAGCTCCTATATATCTTTATTTTGACAGGAAACCGCGCCACCTTTGTTGACTGAAGAAGCTATGAAAGGCATGAAAGAGGCTAGTAGCGTCACCAAGAAGGACACGAGCAAAAAGATAGCTATAGGACCTCTTATCTTACAGATAACGGGATTCGGGGGTGTGCAGCGCCACATACTCAATATTATGGACTATTCGAAATATGATTTGAAACCAATCACGCCTCTGTTATCATCGTACAGCCGATATTTGCGGCCGGCCTCGTCGCTGTTAACAACCAGGAAGGTGTCATTTCTCGATGTATACGGGCTCTTTTACAGCAAACTACTTTTACCCTGCTACGATATCGTTCATCTGCATGGCCATCCTGAATGGCCGGGTTTGTATTCGAAACCGCGGAAGAAAAAAGCACAGTATATTCATACGGTTCACGGTATTTACACGCAGGAGGATTACCCCGACGATTGGGATTATCGGTCTTTATTGAATGAACGAATGCTCAACGCCTGCAAAGAAAGTGACGTTGTTATTGCAGTTGCTCGATGGCTCAAAGCATGGCTCAAAGAAGCTGGTGTAGATGCACTTTATATTCCCAACGGCATAAATGTAGCGGAATTTACAACTGCTCATCCTGCTGATTTTCGGGCAAAATTCGCTGTGAGTGACGATTTTTATTTGTTTGCAGGGCGGCTTGATGAATACAAGAGACCGAATTTGTTCATTTACTTGGCTGAAAGGATAACAGATAGGAAATTTGTGATGGTGGGAAGAGACCTTACACCCGATAAAGTTAGAAATTACTATGGGGCAGATTTGCCACAAAATCTCACCTGTTTAGGTGAACTAACTCGGGAAGATCTCATAAATGCCTTTTCGGCGTGCAGTGTTTTCATTCTAACAAGTAAATACGACACATTCCCCTCAGTTTTGTTGGAGGCTATGGCTTGTAAGAAAGTGGTAGTTGGCGCGAATAATGCAGGACCTAAGGAGATAATAACGGATGGAACAGATGGTTATCTTTTCGAGCCTGATGATATTGACGATCTGTATGATAAGGCATTAAAAGCGTGGGATACTGCTGTATTTGGAGAGAGTGGTTTTGAAAAGGTCAAAGAAAAATTTGATTGGAAAGGGGTTGTAAAACAAATCGATGGGGTGTACGAGAGGCTTGTGCAATAATAGACCAGTTATAATGGTACCATTTAGTGAATACTGCGCTATTGACTTAAATAGAACCTTGAAGTGTAAGGGCGTTTACGGTTACTTGTTGTTACTTCTTAGAAAAGTATTGGCATTTTATACGAAGGCAATAAGTATATCAACTAGAAGCAACCATAAAGCAAAAATAATAAACAGAATTTTGTTGCTCTATAAGAAGGTGCTATTAGATGATATATAAAATAATATATTTAAAGAGTGGTCTAACAAGTGGCTTTGTTTTTTTAAGAAAGCTACATTCTCTACCAATATCAATCTTATGGATTTTTAATATTGTCTTATTTTATATTGCAGTCAGGCTATATTATTATCTTTTTTATAACAAAACTAAAAAAAAAAATAAAGTTATACTAGCTTTTAGCAGTGTCCATTATACCGGCAATCC
This sequence comes from Methanomicrobia archaeon, assembly GCA_011049045.1. NCBI lineage: Archaea > Methanobacteriati > Methanobacteriota > Methanomicrobia > Methanomicrobia archaeon. The sequence goes on from DSCO01000038.1 coordinate 50,128, forward strand.
GCGAGCTGTATTTGAAAAAATCAGGAAGGAGTACTCTGATAAATACGATTGCTATTGGGTCGCTAAGCGATGGGAGACTCTAAAACACGTTAAGAAGACGGGGGGTAAGGTATTTTATTCTTACAGTCTGTTTGGATTGAAGTGGTTTTTGAATACAGATGTATGGATCAGGTCACACCCGGGACTTGATGTTTTCTCGTTTCTGCCGCATAAAAATTATAAGCTTATACAACTCTGGCATGGTGTTGGACCAAAAGGCATTCATCATACCTTACAAGACTATGAAATGCATGATATCTGGTGTTTAGCGTCAGAATATTCCAAGCAAAGGCACATAGAATTATGGAATGCACCTGAAGCGAGATTAAAGGTGACGGGCTTCGCCGAAATGGATATGCTTTATAATTATTTGATAATTTCAAGAGATAAGTTATTGCAGGATGTAGGAATAAAAAACACTGGTGTTATTCTTTTGTATGCCCCTACCTACGATGTGGGGCTATGGCCTTGGGGTGATGCTTATTATGAATTTGATCATTTTTGCAAATTTTTCACTGAAAATGATTTAATCCTGATTTTACGGCTTCACCCATATACGAAAATTAAAAAGCGACTACTTAAAAAAATTATAAACAAGTACGATAACGTTTACTGGCTTGATATGTCCAAAGAGCCAGATACAATGAAATTGCTTGCTCTTTCAGACATTCTGGTTACTGATTGGTCTTCAATTTATACGGATTATTTTTTAACACAAAGACCAATTATCTATTTAGAAGCAAATAAAGATTTTTTAACAGAACTAAGAGGAAAACCTGAAATACCTCCAGAATGTAGGGTTGGAGAAATAGCTCATAATACTAAAGAGTTTTATGAAGCGTTGGAAACTGTTTTAAAAAACGGAAACATATTTGAAGCAAAGCAGGAGAAGTTATTAAAAATAATTCACGGAGACGTTGATGGTAAAGCCTCAGAAAGAGTTGTAAAAGTTATAGAAAAACTATTAAATTCGTAAAAAATCAAAAAGTTTCACCTATATGTTCCGCCTCCCTGTTCATTAGATGCTTTATCGATCCTTTGGGTGCTTTTTCTTCATAAACCATATTGTATATTTCATTAAATATTGGCGATCGTAGATTCGCTTTTTTACATAGTTGCGGGATAGCTCCAATGGTATAATATCCTTCTACTAGTTTACGCCCTGCCTTCATTTTCTCCAGCGCATCGCTGGGAGATAATCCCGTGCCGATTAGTCTACCAAATTCGCGGTTTCTAGATCTCCCAGTGCAACTCATCCATAAATCATTACCCCAGCACTGACTTTCCATTGAAAAAGTGTGCGGGTGTGCCCCTAAAGCAACTGCAATTTCTTTAGCTTCTTTCGCAGCTCTCGAAATCATGTGTGTTTCACTTCCGTATGGTAAACCTAAACCGTTAATAACGCCTGCAAGAATTGCTATAACATTTTTAAACGCACCGGCATATTCAACACCAATCAAGTCAGTATTCCCGTATATTCTAAGATTTCTACCCTGAAATATTTCTTGCAACTTCTTGAGGACGACAATATTTTCACAGCTGATATCAGCTCCTAACGGGGCATCATTTACCAGATCTTCTGCAAAAGTGCCTCCTGATAGTTTCGCAATGGTATAATTTGACGTGGTGTTGCTTATCCCTTCTTCTATAACTTCAGAGAACAATTTGTTTGTTCCAATTTCTAGAGCTTTGGCGGTATTTACAATTATTATGTTATCTTTTAAATAAGCCTTAATCTCTTTTATAATCTCTCTTATAGCTTGTGATGTAACAGCTAAAATGACAACATCTGCATCTTCTATTAATTCTTTTTTGGTTCTTGCGAAATATACATTTTTTGGCAATTTTTTGTCTTTAAAATGATAGGGGTGGCTTCTATCTGTCTCCAGATGCCGCATTAGTTCAGAATTTGAATCATATGTCACTATGGTATTCTCTTTATTTTCTAGATATTTTACCCCCAGATGATGCGCGAGCGCAAAACCAAACATACCTGTTCCGACAATGCTGATTATCATTTTACGTAATAAAGATCTCCTTTGCTTTTTCAATATCTTCTAACGTATCCACCTCAACCCATTTTAATCCACGGATATCCAATTTGTGCATTTTCATATCTCGTAATGTTTCATTTAACGCATATTCAAACCACTTGTTTTTTATGTTTTTTGCAATAAGCGTTTCTATCTCATCAAATAATATTCTACTACCATGTGAAGAAAATTTAAAAATTCCAATTGTTGAACCATCACTACTCATTTTTGGTGCGGTTTTTGGTAATATCTCTTTAATAAATCCTTCCTCTACCTTCACCTTAAGTTCTTCTAGATCATAATAATAGCTATCCACGGGAGCAACGTCTTTTTCTGAATAATTAAGCAACTTTTTAATTATGTCCTCTTCAAAAATTGTATCCCCATTCAATAAAAAAAATTCTTCACCTTTAACATAGTTAGAAGCCAAATAAAGCGAATATATATTCTCCGTAGTTTCGTATTCCCTGTTCTCTATGAATATTAAATTCTCGGTGCTTTTAAGTTTTTTTTTTATATTATCTGCCATGAATCCAATTACGATATAGATCTTAGTAACAGAATTTTTAAATAATAGGTCAATTTGGCGCTCTAGGATAGTTCTCCCTCCTATATCCATTAAACATTTGGGATTATGGCATGTAATCTCGCCCAACCTTGTACCTCTTCCTGCAGCGAGAATAACTGCCTTCATGCTTCTTCCCCAGAGTTACGATACTCATTATTTTTACGATGATAACATAAGAGGATTTTGATTAAGTGTATCTAAAGCCATCCAAATTTTTCCCCCCGGGTTTTTCATCTTTTTTTGTTCTATTTTGGGGTTTTTTACGCCGTTTAGACGTTATTTTCCTCGCTTTCTCGCTTTTTCTCGAAAGCTTACGCTACCCTAAACTGCTCCCTGCCTCTTGAGCGTGCATAACTGGTACAGATTGAAGCTAAGACCTGTGGAGATCATCTTCACATGGACCCGCTCGGCTGTGGTAACCAGCACGTGTCCGGCTTTGAAAACTCTCTTGATTACGGCATAGTGCCGCTCACCAGGAGTTCTCTTTTTGCTGATGCGGCGATTTCGCAATGTATCCAAGATTCCGATAGGATGTTCCCGAGCACCGCGTTTCATCGTCGCGGAATAGCCCTTGCATCCCGCACCCTGATATCCCTTATCGCGATAGGCGACCTCGCCCTCGTTGGAGAGGTCTATCTGGCTGTCATGGACCGACGCAGTGGTCGTTTCAAGTTCTCGGATGAGACCAAAGTCATTATCTACCTTGCTATGGAGTTTGTAGCCAAAATAGGATTTATTGCTCTCCTTCGCCCACGTTCCGTTGGCGCTTCGCCGCGTCTTCGCCTCCTTGCCGCGTGGCGTGTCCGTCTTCGCATGCCCAGGATCCGCGGTGATAAAAGTCGCGTCCTGAACGGCTGCTTTAACTTAATGAGACAAATCTGGGCGCACGCCTCCTCTTTACGAACTCCGAGGCGTCCATATAGAATCGATTCCAGTGGATCTATCAGAAGGTGAAGGGCGCGAAGAGGCGCTTAAAAATCGAACGTGGCTACCGCGCGTCATCTTGCAGAGTCGGTCTATTGGGTATTAACGAAGCAGGAAGCTTGTAAACAACCTAAGGTAAAGAGCATCGTCTTCTCCCTGATCACTTCGAGGATCGTCAAAATGGGTAGAGCCCGCCGTTGACGATGCGTAACCATGTGCCGAGGAAAGCACGAAAAGATGAATGTCGCTTGATGTGAACGGTGAGGGTAAAGTATAGATAGGATCAGAACGCATGGCTAAATAGGGCGAGGTATTTTTTAGAGAGGAGAAGTGCCACTTTTTTAAACTGATAGAATAAAATTTTTCAGAGAGAAATGGGTAGATTCAAGGATTTAGCGGGCGGGTATCTTGATGCATATCTTCAAAAACAAGGAAAGGCAATTGTTGATTTAAAACGTTTGGAAGAAAAAGGGATATATGCTGTAGTTCCTAGCCCTTTTGGATCGTACAAAACAGTTATCATAAAAAAGATTTATTATGAATGGGATCAATACCCTTTATTACATCCAGATAAAATTTTTAAAAATGATATAATTCTTGATCTCGGCGCTACCGTTGGGGATATTTCAATACCTTTAGCTTTGTATGGCTGTACCGTCTTTTCAGTTGAACCCGTATATTACGATAAATTATTACTGAATCTTAAATTAAACGGAGTTGAAGGTAAAATTATACCGTTACAGTTTGCTATTGCAGAAGATACAAAAGAAATTATAGTACAATGGCATAATGAAAAAGTTACAGTACCAACGAAACCTCTTAGATATTTTTTGGAGTTGATTAGAAATAAAGGATATGAACCTACAATTCTCAAAAGCGATATAGAGGGTGCAGAGTGGAGTTTTAGAGATGCGGATTTGTTAGGATTTAGAATAATTGAGATGGAAGTTCATAACGGCAATGAATTTGAATATGTCGATAGGTTAAAAGAGTTAGGATATACTGTTTCGTATTCATGGTGGTATTCTAATGATAAACCTACTTATTTATTAGTCCATGGAGAAAAAAAGGAGGACAAAAACTGCTAGGTAGTTTTATGCTAACTTCAAAGTAAATATGGCTCGGGAGAGCTAAGTGTCTTTTCTTTTTCCCGAGTTGTAGAATGGAGAAGCGCGGGCAAAAAGCAAAAGGGCGGATTGAGCGAGCAGAAAGTGTGTTTCCCTATATCTATCTCAGTGGATTTTGATTTAGCCCTTTTCAACGCCCAGCCATTTTTCTCCTGCTTCCTTTCGTCTCTCGCAGGTCTTTTTGGGGGTTTTTACGCTTTTTCGACGTTATTTTCCTTTTTTCCTCGTTTTTTCTCGAAAGCTCACGCTACCTCAAATCACTCCTTACCGCTCGAAATTCCGTAACCGGAACAGTTTGAAGCTAAAAGGTCATATTCACGTTGACCCGCACTACCGTGGTAAGCTGCACGTGCCCAGCGGTGAATACATCCTTGATCGCATTGTGACGTTCACCAGTGGCTCTCTTTTTGTTGATGCGGCGATTTCGCAGCGTATCACAGATGCCGATATGATGATCACGAGCCCCGCGTTTCATCGTCGCGGAATAGCCCCTGCATCCCGCACCCTGATATCCCTTATCGCGATAGGCGACCTCGCCCTCGTTGGAGAGGTCTATCTGGCTGTCATGGACCGACGCAGTGGTCGTTTCGAGCTCTCGTATGAGACCAAAGTCTGTATCTACCTTGGTGTGGACTTTATAGCCAAAAGAGGTTTTATTGTTCTTCTTCGCCCACGTCCCGTTGGCGCTTCGCCGCGTCTTCGCCTCATCGCCGCGTGGCGTGTCCGTCTTCGCATGCCCAGAATCCGCGGTGATAAAAGTCGCGTCCTGAACGACTCCTTTTCGCACCTGCAGGCCGAGCGCACCAAGCTGCCGCTGGAGCTCCGCCCAGATCGCTTGATCTCTGCCGGTCTCTGCCTACCGCTCTCGAAACCTCCAGACGGTCGTAAAATCAGGAATAGTCTGTGGAAACCCGAGGAACCCTGAACGAGAGCCGATCCGCGACCTTTTTCTCCCGTTCGGGATCAGAGAGCCCGTGCCACTGCGGAAGCACCGCAGCTTGATCATCAGCACTTCATCGTTTTTCGGTCGACCGACTCGTTCGCTCTTGTTATCGTACAGCTCGGCCACTATCGGACGGAACGCTTCCCAATCAAGCAACGATTCTATCTCTGCAAGTTTATCGCCGAGTTATGCCACCCGCTTGTTCGCCTCGTTCAAGCCCCCCGCGAGTGATATTGGGTAATCACGTTACATCTACCACTACCGGTGATCTTCTGCAGCTTTTGAATCATCTTTTGAGCCTTATCTCCCTCGGAGCTCCTCGTTAAGGTACCTAAACAACTCCCTTATATTTAAGGTATACAGAAAGAAATCGAGGTCTTCTCTAGTAAATTCCCTGAATACAACCAGAAGTACAAAGTAAAGGAGTAAGCCACCCACTACTATCCCCAATAATTCGTACCATCTTCCAATAGCCATAATATTATTTGTATAAAGCACGATAGCGCCCATCAATGCAGCAGCAATGACATGCCACATAATACGTCCCGATCCTTTTATTCCGATGAGCTTCAAGGCAACCTGTTTGATATAAATCAGTCCTACAAAATATGCTACAACCGTTGCTATTGCTGCTCCGAGCGCTCCTAAACCCGCGCATTGTAGCCCGATTATTTCTAGTTCTTGCGGAATTAAGACAAGGTTGAGTGTAATATTTAATATAAGCATTATAATAACTCTATTACGTACTTTTTGCGGCTCGTTCATGCCCTGTAAATTGCTCACATACGGTAGCGATAACGTCTCAAGTACTACAAAAAAGGGTAAGATACGCAAGACTTGTACTGCTGGCAGGTACTGATCACTGATCAATATGTGTATTACCGGTTCTGCCAGAGCGGCCAGCAAAACAACGAGCGGAAAAACGATCATGCTTAAATAGCGCTCAGATTGTAAAAAGAGTTTTCTCACGCCTTCAATGTTGTTGATCGCATGATATTCAGATATAGCCGGAAATAAAAGCGTTCCAACGGCATATACAAATAAAAGGACGAAGTGAGACAGATTGAACACGGCAAAATATTCGCCGACCTGCGTGGCACCCCAGAAAAACTGGATGAAGACCTTATCCATGCTCGTCATGATGATATAGGCGGCTGATGCCAGTGCCATAGGACGAGCAAACCGGAGATAATCACGGAAATAGTCTGCAGAGGGTCTACCGAACGAATAATTACGGAAGAAAAAAAGCGCGAGACTAAATTGAAAGAGTTCACCGAAAAGATAGGTGTAAGCCAGCGCTAATGCGCCCCATCCCAAATAAGCGACAACTATAGTTGCAACAACTCGTGCCAGTGTGGCCACAAAATGCGGTAGCTGTGACTTAGCGATTTCCTGTCGCGCGTTAAACGTAAAAATCATCGTTCGGGTAACGCCGAGCAAAAGGAAGGAAGCGAGAAGAATATAGACAGCGGATTCATGGTATGGAGTCTCAAAACTGTTACCAACTACATACTTCCATACCGCCAGAGAACCAATAACGACGCTTGCCATCAAACCAGCTAAAGCGAGCTTTGTCACCGCAAAGGTAGCTATGCACGTTTCCAGGTCCCGGCCTTCTGAGACCCTCTTTATATGCGCAGCATTAAATCCAAGGTCACTCAAAAAAGAAAATAACGCGACAAAACCATAAGCAAAACCGACAACGCCGTATTCCCACGGCTCCATGTACAGCGCGATGAACTTTAACGCGATATAGCCTAGCAAGCCATTGAGGAGATGCGTGATAATGATCAACGTCGATTTTCGCGCGATCATGATACGAACATAATGGTTAAATGGCTATATAAAAGGCCAAAAAGCTATCAAAAAGCATTTAACGTCGCAGTTGATGCGATTTATCACCTCTTTAGTCAGGTATCTCTGAAGGCTCTCCTTCCCGCAGTATCAGTACACTCAAGAAGATCGCCGTGAAGATCGTCTGGATCCCGATCGCCGCGAGCACCATTGCGAGCATTGCGGTGGTGATCTCCGAGAGCGATCCGAACCCCGTGCTGATCCACGTTCCTATTACCTTTAACCCGAGCGCGAATCCTATGAGCAGCAGCCCGATCCCGAGTGCAAGCTCCTTCTCCAGCGAATGGTAGTCCAGCAGCTTCTTGATCCACCCTTCCTTCTCCGCTATGCCCTGCACCGCTGCGTACGCCTTCATGATAATGCCGGTCGCCACCGTTTGGAACCCGATGATCACCAGGATGCTGCTGAAGATGAGCGAGTGCATATGCGAGGTGCCCACGTTGCCGCGGATGAGTATCGTCAGGCTCAGGAGCACACCCAGCAGGAACACCAGCGCACCCGGGAAGAAGAGGAACGGCTCAGGTCGGTAGAGCATCATGAACCTGATATGCCGCCAGCCGTCACGAATGGAATGCAGCTTCGAGGGCGCGCTACGTGGGTAATAGTTTATCGGCACTTCCGCGATCCTTAGTCTCTGCTTCGCCGCCTCCACCACCATCTCGGATGCGAACTCCATACCGCCTGTTCGCAACGCCATGCGCTCGTACGCAGCTCGGGTGAACGATCGCATCCCGCAGTGCGCATCCGAGATCTTGATCCTGAAGAGCCGGTTCAGAATCTTCGTTAAGAACGGATTGCCGATGTACTGATGCAGCCGCGGCATCGCGCCCTTCATAATAATGCCGCCGAAGCGATTGCCCATCACCAGGTCTGCCTTACCTTCTAGCAGCGGCTGTAAAAACTTCTGAATTTCTGAGAAATCGTAGGTGCCGTCTGCATCCCCGATAACGATATACTCTCCTGTAGCATGCGCGAGCCCCGCGCGGTACGCGTTCCCGTACCCGCGCTGCTCAGGCGTGATTACGATCGCGCCCAGCGCTCGCGCGATCTCCGGCGTTCGATCACTAGAATTATCCGCTATAATGATCTCGCCATCGATGTGCTGCTCCGTAAATACCCGCTTCACTTTCTCGATACAGGCGCCGATCGTGCCTTCCTCGTCCAGCGAGGGCATAACCACTGATACGTCCGGCATCTCTCGTTCTACGCTCACTTAGTTCTTAGCATTACCTTGGCGCTAAGCGCATTAAAAACTGTTTCCGGCCAGACGGAGACGGGTATTAGGCGGCCACCGCTCACGAGCTCACGATTCCTCTAGCCCTTCGTAAAATCCGCGGCTTGTCGGGAAGAGAAGGTCGAAGAAGCGTGTGAAACTGTACGCAAAAAAGCGGGATAAGTACCCCCGCACCTCACTGATAACGGTCGGGTAGTTCATTAGAGAATCCCAAAGAGAGCATCGATCTGCTATCAGGTTTCCAGATCCGAACCCATTCGACTCGTTCAAAGTCAGGATCATTTGTGGCGATGTTCGTTATCCCATATCTGTGCAGTGTAACAACATGGAGCGATAACACGATACTCATTAACAATGCCTCCTTCTTTGCCCTTCTCCTCTTCTGAAAAAAACCTCTTTGTCGAGTAGAGCTCATAGCCTACCTCTTGATGGAGTAATAGCTCCGGGGTGACTATGAGCCCCCTCACAGAACCGGACGTGAAGTTTTCCCTCATCCGGCTCTTCAGGAGCGCATCC